>JAVXWK010000617.1:0-8122 GCA_032230575.1 Pseudonocardiales bacterium
GCTTCGCAAGACGCCGAAGAAGTCACTCGCGAACGTCTGAACGTCACCGAGCGGAGTTTGCTGAAAACACACCGAAGCCCTGTTCGCGACGGCGGCGAACAGGGCTTCGTCTTTTCGGAGTAGCTGACGCGAGGTAAGCCGCGATGACGCGAAGCGTCGAGCCGGCTGGGGGTCCGGGGGCTTGCCCTCCGGCTGGGGTCTGGGGGCTCGGCCCCCAGAAAACACTTCGGGCCGAGGAGGTCTGCGCTTTTTGCAGACACTCCTCGGCCCGAGGAACGAATGGAGACGAGGGGAATCGAACCCCTAACCCCCGCCTTGCAAAGGCGGTGCTCTGCCAATTGAGCTACGTCCCCATGGATCCGGGGCGGCAGGCCGCCCGCGGGATCAGTCGGTGGGAGCGGTGGCCTCGCGCCACAGGTCCGCGTCGGCCTTCGCCGAACGGGAGCGCTTGACGAAGAACAGAACCGCACCGGCAACCACGACGAGTGCGATGATCTTCTTAGCCACTGGAAACCCTCCAAGACTGTTAATGCCCCGACCTACCGCACCAGCCTACAGGCTTCGCGAGACTTGGGCCGGGGCTCTGGGATGCAATCCCAGACAGAACGATGATGATTCGAAAGAAATCGAGTGGGCCTAGGAGGACTTGAACCTCCGACCTCTTCATTATCAGTGAAGCGCTCTAACCGCCTGAGCTATAGGCCCTCGATCATCACCCCTTGGGGCAACGAGGAAGACCTTACAGGATCGTCCTTCGCTGCCCCAAATCCGGGGGTCACTCCCGCTCGGAGAGCGTCAACTCCAAGCCACCAGCCAGATCCGCGGACACGTTGTAGACGAACGCACCCACGGTCGCGAGGGCCGTGAACAGCACGATGTTGACCGCGCCGATGATCGCCGAGACGCCGAACACGCGGCCCGCACTGATCAGCGGCTCGCCCGGCTCGTTGGCCTGGAGAAGGTCGTTCGCGGTGCTGTTGATCTTGTCCCAGACGCCCATGCCGTGCAGCACGCCGTAGAGCACGCCGACCGCCACGAGCCAGACGAAGAACAGCGCGACGCCCAGCACCAGGGCGAGCTTGAGCACCGACCACGGGTCGACGCGCTTCACCTGCAGCGAGGCGCGGCGCGGGCCGCGGCCGGGACGGCGGGCCGACGGAGTGGCGGCGGCGGGACGAGCCCCGGCGCCCATGTTCACCGACGTGCGGCTGCTCCCCAGGCCCACTGGTACGGCCGAGCCCGTGACCACGGGCTTCTGCACCTTGACGGTGTCCGGGTCGGTCATCGGGAAGGCCGGCGACGGCTCGGCGGCGGACGGGACGGGCGGCGCGGCCGGAGCCACGTACGCCTGGGTCGAGTCCTGAGCGGCTTCCGTGTCGTTCGTCACGCGCTGCCACGGCGGCGGCGCGGACACGACGACCGGCTCCTCGGCGACCGCGGCAACCGGCACGACAGGCTCGGCGGCGGGCGCCGGAGCCGGAGTCGCAGCAGGTGCCGGCGTCGGAGCCGGAGTCGCGGCGGGCGCCGCCGGTGCGGGCGTGTCGATCGAAACGGTCTTCTGCTCGGCAGGAGCGGCCGGAGCAGCAGCGGGAGTCTCGGGAGCAGCGGCGGGCGCGGCGGCCTCGGCCGCCTTCTCCGCCGACACAGGCTTGGTCTTGTCCTGCGCGTTTCCACCCGAGGAACCGGAGGCCGCCGGCGCGGCCGAGTCCGCCTTCTCCGCAGCGTTCTGGGGAGTCGGTTTGGTGATCACCGCGGTCTTGTCCGCGTCCCGACCTTCGCGGTTCTCGGGTGGAGTCACGAGCTGTCCTTAGCCTCTCGCTAGCAATTCCGGCTACTCAGCCGAGTCGGTGGGGGTGACTGCCTGGTCGGTGTCAGAGTCCACAACCGAGTCCTCCGCGGCAGACGTCTCACCGTTAGTGACGTCGCTGGGCTCGTCCGCGTTGCGTGCGACGGCGATCAAAGTGGTGCTCTCGCCGAGGTTCATCAGCCGCACGCCCTTCGTCTGCCGTCCAGCCTTGCGCACCTGCTCGGCTCGGGTCCGAATGACCCCGCCGGTCGAGGTGATGGCGTAGAGCTCGTCGTCGATGTCGACGATGAGCGCTCCGACCAGCCTGCCACGTCGGCGGTCGTGCTGAATGGTCAGCACACCCTTGCCGCCCCGGCCCTGAACCGGGTAGTCCTCGATCGGCGTTCGCTTCGAGTACCCACCGTCCGTCGCGACCAAAACGAACAGGCCTTCTTGGACAACGCCCACTGAAAGCAGCTCGTCATCGGCGTTGAAGCGCATGCCCTGCACGCCTGACGTCGCACGGCCCATCGGGCGCAGCACGTCGTCGGTCGCGTGGAAGCGGATCGACTGGCCGTCGGCGGACACCATGAGCAGGTCGTCGTCGGCCGAGCACAGCACCGCGCCGACCAGCTCGTCGTCCTCGCGCAGGTTGATGCCGATAAGACCACCCGATCGGTTGGAATCGAAGTCGGTGAGCTTCGACTTCTTCACCAGGCCCTTGCGAGTGGCGAGCACGAGGTACGGCGAGACCTCGTAGTTCTTGATCTGGATGACCTGCGCGATCTCCTCGTCCGGCTGGAACGCGAGGAGGTTCGCGACGTGCTGGCCGCGGGCGTTGCGGTTCGCCTCGGGCAGCTCGTACGCCTTCGTGCGGTACACACGGCCCTTGTTCGTGAAGAACAGGATCCAGTCGTGCGTCGAGCACACGAAGAAGTGCGCGACGATGTCGTCCTGCTTGAGCTGCGCGCCCTGCACTCCCTTGCCGCCGCGCTTCTGCGCCCGGTACAGGTCGGTCTTGGTGCGCTTCGCGTAGCCGGTGCGGGTGATCGTGACCACCACGTCCTCGACCGCGATCAGGTCCTCCATGGACACGTCGCCGTCGAACGGGATGATCTTCGTCCGGCGGTCGTCGCCGAACTTGTCCACAATGGCCGTGAGCTCGTCGCGCACGATCTTGCGCTGCCGCTCCGGCTTTTCGAGGATGTCCTTGAGGTCCGCGATCTCCAGCTCGATCTCGGCCAACTGGTCGATGATCTTCTGGCGCTCCAGGGCGGCCAGGCGGCGGAGCTGCATCTCCAGGATCGCGTTGGCCTGGATCTCGTCGACCTCGAGGAGCTCCATCAGGCCCGTGCGCGCGATGTCCGGCGTCTCGGACCGGCGGATCAACGCGATCACCGCGTCGAGCTGGTCGAGCGCCTTCACCAAGCCGCGCAAGATGTGCGCGCGCTCTTCGGCCTTGCGCAGGCGGAACTTGGTCCGCCGCTGGATGACCTCGATCTGGTGCTTCACGTAGTGGCGGATCATCTGGTCGATCCGCAGCGTGCGCGGCACACCGTCGACCAGCGACAGCATGTTGACGCCGAACGAGTACTGCAGCTGCGTGTGCTTGTAGAGGTTGTTCAGCACGACCTTCGCCACCGCGTCGCGCTTGAGCGTGACGACGATGCGCATGCCGATGCGGCGGTTCGACTCGTCCGCGATGTTCGAGATGCCGGTGAGCTTGGCGTCGCGAACCAGCGCGGCGATGTTCTCCACCAGGTTGTCCGGGTTGACCTGGTACGGCAGCTCGGTGATGACCAGGATCGTGCGGCCCTTGGCGTCCTCGTCCATCTCGACGACCGCGCGCATGCGGACCGAGCCGCGGCCTGTGCGGTACGCGTCCTCGATGCCGGAGGTGCCGAGGATCTGGCCGTACGTCGGGAAGTCCGGGCCCTTGATCCTGGCGATCATCGCCTCGAGGGTCTCCTCGTCGGAGGCCTCGTGGTTGTCCAGCGCCCACACCACGCCCTCCGCGACCTCGCGGAGGTTGTGCGGCGGGATGTTGGTCGCCATGCCGACCGCGATGCCCGAGCTGCCGTTGATCAGCAGGTTCGGGATGCGCGACGGGAGGACGACCGGCTCCTGGATGCGGCCGTCGTAGTTGTCACGGAAGTCGACGGTCTCTTCCTCGATGTCGGCCAGCATGTGCATGGCCAACGGGGAGAGCCGGCACTCCGTGTACCGCATGGCGGCGGCGGGGTCGTTGCCCGGCGAGCCGAAGTTGCCCTGGCCCTGGATCAACGGGTAGCGCAGCGCCCACGGCTGGGCGAGACGCACCAACGCGTCGTAGATCGCCGAGTCACCGTGGGGGTGGTAGTTGCCCATCACGTCGCCGACGACGCGCGCGCACTTGTTGAAGCCGCGGTCGGGGCGGAAGCCGGAGTCGAACATCGAGTACAGAACGCGGACGTGCACGGGCTTCAACCCGTCACGCACGTCCGGCAGCGCACGACCCACGATGACGGACATCGCGTAGTTGATGTACGAGTTCTGCATCTCCTGCTGGATCTCGACCGGCTCGATGCGGTCGTGCGGAGGCGGCGGGGGAGGAGTGGTCACGTCGTCGGACACGGTGCTCGCCAATCAGTCGATCTGGTGCGCTAGATGTCGAGGAACCGAACGTCCTTGGCGTTGCGCTGGATGAAATTGCGGCGGGACTCGACGTCCTCGCCCATGAGCACGCTGAACAGCTCGTCGGCGGTGGCCGCGTCGTCCATGGTGACCTGGCGCAGGATCCGGTTGGCCGGGTCCATCGTGGTCTCCCACAGCTCCTCGGCGTTCATCTCGCCAAGACCCTTGTACCGCTGGATGTTGTCTTCCTTGCCGAGCCTCTTGCCGCCCTCGAGGCCTGCCTTGATCACGGCGTCGCGCTCGCGGTCGGAGTAGACGTACTCCGGCTCGGCGCGCTGCCACTTGATCTTGTAGAGCGGCGGCTGTGCGAGGTACACGTGGTTGTGCTCGATGAGCGGCTGCATGAAGCGGAACAGCAGCGTGAGCAGCAGCGTGCGGATGTGCTGGCCGTCGACGTCGGCGTCGGCCATCAGCACGATCTTGTGATACCGCAGCTTCGTCAGATCGAACTCGTCGTGGATGCCGGTGCCGAGCGCCGTGATCAGCGACTGGACCTCGGTGTTCTTCAGGACGCGGTCGATGCGCGCCTTCTCGACGTTGATGATCTTGCCGCGGATCGGCAGGATCGCCTGGTACATCGAGTCGCGGCCTTCCTTGGCCGAGCCACCTGCCGAGTCACCCTCGACGATGTACAGCTCACACAGCGCCGGCTCGGTCGAGCGGCAGTCCTTCAGCTTGCCGGGCAGGCCGCCGATGTCGAGCGCACCCTTGCGGCGCACCAGCTCACGGGCCTTGCGCGCGGCCATCCGGGCCTGCGCCGACGAGACCGACTTGATGACGATCGTCTTCGCCTCGTTCGGGTGGCGCTCGAACCAGTCCGCCAGGTGCTCGTTCGTCGACTTCTGCACGAACGACTTGGCCTCGCTGTTGCCCAGCTTGGTCTTCGTCTGGCCCTCGAACTGGGGCTCCTTCAACTTCACCGAGATGATCGCGGCGAGACCCTCGCGGATGTCGTCACCGGTGAGGTTGGTGTCCTTCTCCTTGAGCAGCTTCTTCTCGCGCGCGTACTCGTTGACGACACGCGTCAACGCGGCGCGGAAGCCCTCTTCGTGCGTGCCACCCTCGTGCGTGTTGATCGTGTTCGCGAAGGTGTAGACCGAGGCCGTGTAGCCCGTGTTCCACTGCATGGCGACCTCGACCTGGAGGTCCTCGCCCTGCGCCTCGAACCCGATCACCTTCTGGTGCACGGCCTCGCGGGTGTGGTTGATGTGGCGGACGAAGTCCTCCAGACCACCGGGGTAGTGGAAGACGCGCTCCTTCACCGCGGCCTTGTGGCCCTCGGCGTCGGCTTCCTCGTCCTCCGGCGAGACCCGCTCGTCGCGCAGGATGATCGTGATCCCCTTGTTGAGGAACGCCATCTCCTGCAGGCGGCGCGCGATCGTCTCGACGTTGTACTCGGTGGTCTCGAAGATGTCCGGGTCGGCCCAGAACGTGACCGTGGTGCCGGTCTCGGTCGTCGGCTCACCCTGCTGCAACGGTGACGGCTTCGCGTGCTCGTAGCGCTGGGTCCACGTGAAACCCTTGTGCTTGATCTCCAGGTCGACGGCCGTGGACAGCGCGTTGACCACCGAGATGCCGACGCCGTGCAGACCGCCGGACACCGCGTAGGAGTCGCTGTCGAACTTGCCGCCCGCGTGCAGCTTGGTCATGACGACCTCGACGGTGGGCACGCCCTCGACCGGGTGGATGTCGGTCGGGATGCCACGACCGTCGTCGATCACCCGGATTCCGCCGTTGGCCAGCAGGGTGACGTCGACCTTCGTCGCGTAGCCCGCCATCGCCTCGTCGACGGAGTTGTCCACAACCTCCTGGACCAGGTGGTGCAGACCGCGCTCGCCGGTCGAGCCGATGTACATGCCCGGCCTCTTGCGCACTGCCTCGAGACCCTCGAGGACAGTGATCGAGGACGCGCCGTACTCATTCTTCTTTGCTGACACGGGCCTGGAGTCTCCTCGCTGATGCGGGCAGGGCCCGCACGTGGATTGGTGACGCTCCCCGTGATTCTACCGGGCCACCCCGACAGAACGGGGTCAAGGACACCTTTGATTCGGTCACAGAGCGCCTCAACAAGCCTGAGACGGGTCAGGACGGCTGAAACGGGGGTTCAAATCCGCTGGTGAACGCTCATTGCGCCGCAGAATCGCCGCTGAGCCCTTGACAGGACCTCACCCGTAGGTGTCACGCGGACCGCGCCCAGGCGCGTGCCTGGGGCCGTGTCGCCAGCTGGGAGCGTCCGGTCCCTTGATCTTGAGCCGTTTGACGACGCCGTGGCCGACTCCCGCGGCGATCCGCTTGATCAGGTCGCGCTGCAGCAGGCGCAACTGAGTGGCCCATGCCGTCGACGACGCCTGGACCGTCAGTTCCCCGTCACTGAGAGCGATCGGTTTCGCGTGCTCGGCGACGTCCTCACCTACTAATTTTGCCCAACGGGCGAAGACCTGGCCACCCTGGAGTTGCTCGACCCAGCCCCGGTCCGCCGCGATCCTGGACGCGAGCCGCCCGAGCGGTTGGGGGTCGCGGTCGTCCGGCCCTGGTCCCGACCAACGGCGGCGCCGGCGGTTGACCGGACGGCCCTTCGACTTGCTGCCGGGGGTGCGTCCGCGGGCCTTCGCGCTCGCCTTCGCGGCCTCCAGAGCCGCCCGCGCGAGATCAGAACCCTTCAGTGGCTCACCCTCAGGTGTGAATGAACCTGTGGACAAGTCCGGTTTTGTGACGGAGTTATCCACACCATCCACAGACTTGTCCCCAGATGTGTGGGCGGACACACCCGATCGAGCTACATCTTGGGGATCTGAGTTAGACACGCCGGACCTCCCCGCCACTGACCTCGAACCGGGCACCGCTCAGCTCGTCCGGAACGTCCTCCGCCACCGCCGCGGTGATCAGCACCTGCTCGGCGGCGGCCGCGACCTTCGCCAGCTGCTGCCGCCGGCCGCGGTCCAGTTCCGCGAACACATCGTCCAGCACGAGCACCGGTTCGATGCCGTCGACACGCATCAGTTCGTAGCCGCCGAGCCTCAGAGCGAGCGCGAACGACCATGACTCTCCGTGACTGGCGTAGCCCTTCGCGGGGAGTTCACCGAGCGTCAGTTCGAGGTCGTCGCGGTGCGGGCCGACGAGGCACACCCCGCGTTCGATCTCCTGCCGTCTCACCCGGTCGAGTTCGGCGAGCAACAGGTCCTCGATGCTCTCCCTGTCTTCCGGAAGGTCGCCGACGCTCGACTTGTACGAGATGAGCGCCGGACGTGACTCCGGAGCGACCTCCGCGTAGGCAGAGGTCACGTGGTCCGCCATGTCGCGGACCAGCTTCATCCGCGCGGCCAGGAGCTCCGCGCCGTGCTTTGCGAGATGCCCGTCCCAGACGTCGAGCGTCGAGAGGTCCGCCGATCGGGAGTGCTTCACCGTCTTCAACAACGCGCTGCGCTGCTTCAGGACACGGTCGTAGTCGCTGCGAACGCCGGCGAACCGGGGCGCGCGCAGCACCAGCATCTCGTCGAGGAACCGCCGCCGGTCGCTCGGATCGCCTCGCACAAGAGAGAGGTCCTCCGGTGCGAACAACACGGTCCGCAGAATCCCGAGCACGTCACGCGGGCGCGGCACCGGTCCCCGGTTGATCCGCGCCCGGTTCGACTTGCCGGCCGTGATCTCCAGTTCGACGAGCAG
>JAVXWK010000627.1:0-3112 GCA_032230575.1 Pseudonocardiales bacterium
TCACGGCGCACCACCCCCATCGCCAACCCGACCGCCGGCCACCCCACCATCATCGACAGCAGGAACACCGCGCCCTGGCCCGCCTGGATGAGCACGGCGGGAAGGTAGAAGTTGATCGCCTGCCCGGTGGCTCCTGCCAGCAGCGCTGATCCCCCGACGATGACCAGCCCGATCACCGCCGGCCAGTAGCGCCGTTCCGTCCACACCCGCACGGCCGCGAACACCGCCACGCCGCCGACCGCGATCAGCGCGGACGTCCACACCTCGCCGGTCAGCAGAAAGGCGATCAGGAACACCACGCGCGACGCGACGCCTTCGACGACCGTGCGCCAGCCACCCACCGCGCTGAACAAGGACAGGGACTTCCGGGACAGCACGTCGAAGCTCATGCGCTCGCCTCCGCGGCAGACCTGAAGCTGTTGCGGCGCATGGTTTCCTCGTAGCCACCGATCGCGTCGAGCAGCGTGAGCCGACCGCGGTCGGCCTCGACCAGTGCGTCGCAGAGAATCTGCGCGTCCCGCATCGCCAGGTTGCCGCCGAACCCCGGTGCCAGGTGGATGGCGTCGCCGATGACCGTCACCGGACTGGCTGGCCAGGCCGGCATCGGCGGGATCGTCCCGATCTTCAGCGCGACCGTGAGCTCCAGCCTCGCCCCGGCGACGACCGACCGCAAGGCCGGATGCAGGTCCGCGGCCAACTCCTGAGCCGGCGAACCGGCTCGCTCACGAGCAACGGGCAGGGCCCACATCACGTAGTCCTCGGCCTCGGCGACGACACGGGACCGCAGTGCGGGCAGCCACTTGTCCCGCGCGAACATCGGCCGTTGGGAGAACCGCAGCACGCCCAGCGCCATCACCGTGCCGCGCACCCGCACGCCGGCCGGGTCGTCGCCGATCAGCTCCGGCACTCCGGCACCGGCACTCAGCGGAGTCGCGCCCATGATCATGCGTTGTCCCGTGTCGACCACCCGCACGTCCGGCAAGTACTGGCGGCGCACCGCAGAGCCGATTCCGTCCGCACCGACCAGCACGTCGGCGGTGTCCGTGCCGCCGTCGGCGAACCACACCTGGACGGTGCCGTCAGCGCGCCGCTCGAACCGCGTGAACTCCGCACCGAACCGCACCACGTCCTCGAGCCCCGTCAACAACACTTCCCGGAGCAACGGCCGGTGGACCTGCCGGCCCGGCCGCGCCCGCCCCGCCACGCCGTCGGAGGGCTGAGCACCCACGACGGCAAGCTCTCCGTCCACTTCGGACAGCACCAGTGTCCGCGCACGCGGCCCGCCCGTCGTGGCCTCCACCATGGCCGCGTGCCCTGCAGGCAGGCACGACCGCAGCGCCCCCGCACCCCGCTCGTCGACGTGCAGGCTCACGCCCTGCGGACGCCCCAGCGCGCCATCCCGCTCGTACACCGCGACGGCGATCCCCGCTCGCCGCAGCCCGTGGGCCAGCGTCAACCCCCCGAGCCCAGCCCCGACCACAACAACCCGCATCCCCCGGCCCCCAATTCTTCACCAGCTGATGAAGAACACGCTACGGCAGAACCGGATGAAACTCCACCAAGCGATGAAGAACAGCTGTTAGGCTTTGGCGGTCATGACAGAACAAGGCACCCACGGCCGCCCTGGACGCTGGCGTTCCGGCACGGAGAGCAAGCAGCGCATCCTCGAGACCGCGCGCGAACTGTTCGGTCAGCACGGTTACGGCGCCACGACCGTGCGCGCGATCGCCACCGCGGCAGGGGTCGACCCGGCGATGGTCTTCTACTTCTTCAAGACCAAACAGGGCCTGTTCAGCGCCGCCGTCGACATGTCGGCCAACGTCCCGCCCGCCATCGAGTCGATCTTCGCCGGTGACCTCGACACCGTCGGCGAACGGATTGTCCGAGCGCTGCTGGAGAACCTCGACAAGTCCGGCCGCACCCCGCTCGTGATGCTGACCAGGTCGGCGCCGACCGATGCCCAGTCCGAAGCACTGCTGCGCGAGTTCATCGACCGGGAGATCACCGACCGGCTCGCGGCGATGCTCGGCACACCGGACGCGGCGATGCGAGCGGCCATGGTCAACGCCCAGATCCTCGGTCTCACCGTGGCCCGCTACATCATGCGGATCGAGCCGATCGCGTCCGCGTCCGTCGACGAGCTGGCCGGCCGGTTCGGCCCCCTCGTGCAGCACTGCCTGACCGGGCGAACCGCGTCAGGCTGACCCGGCACCGCGGTGGTTGTGGCACACCGCCTGTCCGCCTATTCCGGCGCCTGGAAACCGCCGATCCTCTGCTCGAGCAGCTCGGCCAGCCGCAGCGGGGTGCGGTCCTCGAACATCGGCCCGATGAGCTGCACCCCGACCGGCAGGCCCTCAGGCGACAACCCAGCCGGTACGGCGGTCGCCGGCAGACCGGGCATCGTGGCCAGACCGGCCCAGACGAGCTGGTCGAAGAACGGGTACTCGACGCCGTCGATGTCGATCTGGCGTTCCAAGAGATCGGGGTTGTGGTCGTGGGGGAACGCGGGAGTCGGCGTGATCGGGCACACCACGGCATCGAACTCGGCGAAGAACTGTCGCCAGCCGTGTCGGTGGAGCTCGCGACGGTTGTTGACCTGGATCCAGTCGCGGTGGCTGAGGACCATCGCGCGCAGCCGCGCCGCATCGAGACTCTGGTCGTCTGCGCTCAGTCCGGCAGCGCGGGTCTGCAGCTGCTCGTAGGCTTCGACGGGAAAGCTTGCGACAGAGCCCGAGAACAGCAACTGCAGGTAGAGCGTCGCGGCTTCGGTCAAATCGGGAAGCAGCGGAGTGTGCCGCTCGACGCGGGCGCCGCCGTCGACGAGCGCGTCGGCAACCCGGTTCACGCCCGCTCGTACGGCGGACCCGGTCGGGAGGAGCGGATGCTCGTCGAGAACCAGGACCCGGAAGTCGGACAGACGCTCGTGGCGCGCGGGCGGCAGCGTCACGTCGTACGCGAGACCATGCGTCAGCGGGTCCGGTCCGGCCATCACGTCGAGCAAGAGCGTGAGGTCGCGGGCGGTGCGCGCCATCGGCCCTACGACGGCGAGGTCGATGTCGACCGGCGAGGCGGGCGCGGGCGGTGCGACCATGCCGCGGGTCGCCGCCAGCCC
>JAVXWK010000636.1:0-10611 GCA_032230575.1 Pseudonocardiales bacterium
GCGCCGCGCCGTCCGCTGTGCACACCGGGTACACCAGACCGAAGGGAACCGGTTGATCGAACTCGTCACCGGTGTGGACGTCGACCAGATGGCGCACATGTGCCATTACCACCACTCCCTCACGGTATGAGCGGCTCAAGCCAGCGGTTCGGGATTCAACGAATACCCAGCGAGCTGCGGGAACATGCGCTTCGATGTTGGGCCATCAGGGTGAACTGACTGTCCGATGTGGACTAACGCACTGAGATCGTGAGCGTGAAGATCCCGTTGTGCGGCACGGTCAGGATGTACATGCGGCGACCTGGGTAGGTGACCGTCGACGCAGGACGCAGATCAGGATCCAGCTGCCGCGCCCAGTCGAACCGCACCACCACGCTGCCACGGGTCAGCGTGAGCCCGCGCGAGTCGAGCGCCACCACGTCGGAATCCCTTACCACCAAGGGAATCTGCTCGCTCGCGGCGGATGTGGCCCGCACCGACCGCGTGATCCGATCGCAAACGGTCACCTCCGTGACGACCGAACCCGAAGGCGTCCGATACCGGAACCGGTACGGCTCACCACCCGGGAACTCGGCCTGCTGCGGCCCGTTCGAGTCTGGAACCTGACCGGGGAACACAGTCGCCCAGCACGCGTAGTTGTTGTTGTTCAACGACTGCACAAGTGTGCCCGCCACGGGATGCCACAGGAACGTCAACCCGGTGCGCGCCAACGAGGTCGCCCGCCGCGCGCCGAAGTAGCCGCCCAGGTAGAAGTTCGGCCGCCGCACGAACAGGAAGTCCTGCCCCTCATCACTGCGCCGCTCGGTGAAGTGTGCCCGGTGGTACGGCAGCCGCGCGATCGCCGCCGTCCGTTCGGCACGACTCGGATACCGCTCGCCGTAGATCGCGTGCGTCAGGATCCTCGGCGAGGTGTCCGGCTTGACCAACGCGGGCACCGGCGCGGAGTCGGCGGCCCACGCGGAACGTGCGGCGGCCAGATCCTCGCGACTGGACACGAACGCCGCCAGGCCGGGGACGACCGGCACGAACTGGTTGTCGAGCGCGGTCCGTTCGGGATCGGGCCGGACGTCGGCGTAGAACTTCGAGGACGTGCGCGAGTTCGGGGCGACGTTCGAGAACCACCCGGACCCGTCCGGCTCGCGCAGCAGGTTGTAGCCGAGCCAGTCGGTGTACTTCCGGGCCATGGCAACGAGGTTCGGGTCCTCGGACTGCCGCCACGCGTCCGCGAGCTCCGGCAGCATCACCTCGAAGTTGTAGTTGGTGTCCGCACCGCTCTCCTCGTAGAAGAACCCGGCCGGACTCTGTCCCCGGACCGCCAGCCGTGCGAACGCCTCGGTCAGCCGCTGCCGCAGCACGGGGTCCGGGTCCTGCCTCAACGCGAGCGCGGACCCGGCGAGACCGGACGTGGTCTGGTTGGCCCAGGTGAGCGGCGACTGCCAGACGACCTCGTTCGACCCGTCCAGGAACCACGTCATCGCCTTCCGCAGCGACGCGCTGATCTGCGCCTGCCGCTGTGGCAGCGCATTGGCTCGACGCAACAACGCGTTGGTCTTGCTCAGGTACCCCGTGGCGAACCCGGTCGCCGCCAGCGAGTGCTGGTCCCCGGAGTACTCGGGCCACGACCCGTCCGGGTGCTGCAGCCCCAGGTAGTGGCCGAGCCCGGCGTCCAGCGCGGCCATGACTTGGGGGTTGCCGCGATACGGGTTCCACGGGCGGTCCTGCGTCGCGAACCAGGCCAGCGTGTAGACGTGCTCCTGGACGCGGGCGTTGTACGGGGCGTTCGGGCTGCGCCACCAGCCCCCGCCGAAGAACCCGCTGGAGTCCATGTCGGCGACCATCGGCGCGACGAGCATCAGGTACTGCGCGAACCGCTGTTCGTCGGGTGCGAACGAGCGCCGGTCCGGAGTGACGGGTGGCGGCGCGGGTAGTGCGAGCGCCGACGCGGGCAGGGTGGCGAGCAGTCCGATCGCGGTGGCACCGGTGATCAGGCTGCGACGGCTGAATGCGTTCACGGGCCTACCTCCTTGGCGCAGCACCCTCGCCCGCTCCGGCAGCGCCCGTCAAGATGCTAATTCGAATTATTGCAGGGTTGACGACACCAGGGGTGCTGACGCAGACTCCCTGCCAATTCGAATTGGCAGGTGCTCATGGCCAAGAGGCTCACCCAGCAGGACATCGCGCGGATGGCAGGCGTCAGCCAGGCCACGGTGTCGCTGGTGCTCAACAACCGGCAGGACGGCGGCGTCCGCATCGCGCCGGAAACCCGCGCTCGCGTGCTGGCGGTGATCCGCAGGACCGGCTACGTCGCGAACCCGATCGCCCGCAGGCTGCACGACCAGCGCAACCGCATCCTGGGCGTGTTCACCTACGAGGCTGTCTTCCCGAGCACCCGCGCCGACTTCTACCAGCCGTTCCTCGAGGGCATCGAGGAGCAGGCCGAGGAGGCCGGCTGCGACCTGCTGCTGTTCACCAGCGCCAAGGCGGCGGGCGGCAAGCGGCGGATCTTCAGCGACGACAGCAGGATCCGTCTCGCCGACGGGTGCGTGCTGCTCGGTCGCACCGTCGACCGCGGAGACCTCGCCCAGCTGCTGACCGAGGGCGTTCCGTTCGTGTCGATCGGACGCCGTGACGACGCGGGCGGCCCGGTGCCGCACGTCGGCGCCGACTACCCCGCGGCCGTGCGCGACCTGGTGGACCGCGCGGTCGCCCTGGGCCACCGCAAGTTCGCCTACGTCGGCGCGGGCAACGGCGCCGAGTCGTCAGCGGACCGGTTGCGCGGGTTCCGGGAAGCCGTTGCCGCACATGGGGTCGAAGGCATCCACGTGCCGTTCACCGGGCTTGGTCAGCTGCTCGGCGCGGGTGTCACGGCCGTGCTCGCCGAGGAGGTCTCCGACGGTGCCGCCCTCGTCCTCGCCGCTCGCGAGCGCGGTCTGTCGGTTCCCGGTGATCTCTCCGTGCTCATGCTCGGCGCGGCCACCCGGCCCGCTCCGGACGACGTGGCGCTGACCGGCTTCCGGATTCCGCGCCGGGAGATGGGACGAAGGGCGGTGCAGGCGCTGACCGAGGTGATCGAGAACGGCGCCACCCCGCGGGAACTGCTGACTTGCGACTTCGTCGAGGGCTCGACCTTGGGGCGCGGCGTGTGAAGCGGGGCGAGTGACAGCGCCCCGCGATCGATCAGGAGGAAACCTTTGCCGGACAACACGGACGCCGTCGTCATCGGCGGCGGACTCGGAGGAGTCGCCGCCGCGCTCGCGTTGCTGCGCGCCGGTCGCCGGGTCGTGCTCACCGAGGAGTTCGACTGGCTCGGCGGGCAGCTGACCAGCCAGGCCGTGCCGCCCGACGAGCACAGCTGGGTCGAACGGTTCGGCGTCACCGCGAGCTACCGGGCGTTGCGCGAAGGCATCCGCGACTACTACCGCCGCCACTACCCGCTGACCTCTCGGGCGCGGGCGTGGCGCGAGCTCAACCCCGGCGCTGGCGCGGTCAGCAGGCTCTGCCACGAGCCGCGGGTCGCCGTGGCGGTGATCGAAGAGATGCTCGCGCCGTACCGGGGCAGCGGCAAACTCACCGTGCTGCAACCGTGCCGGCCGATCTCGGCGCGAATGGACGGCGACCGGATCACCTCGGTCACCGTCTCGTACAACGGCTCGGAGATCGAGCTGTCCGCGCCCTACGTCCTGGACGCGACCGAGACGGGCGAGCTGCTGCCGTTGTCCGGCACCGAGTACGTGACCGGCTTCGAGTCCACTCTGGACACCGGCGAACCCAGTGCGCCCGAAGTGGCCCAGCCGGCGAACATGCAGGCGATGTCGGTGTGCTTCGCGATCGACCACGTCGACGGCGACCACACGATCGACAAGCCCGCGCGGTACGACTTCTGGCGCGACTACCAGCCGGGCTACTGGGGCGACAAGATGCTGTCGTTCCGCTCCCCCAACCCTCGCACGCTGAGCATCTCCGAGCGCACCTTCACGCCGAACCCGGACGACGACCCGTTCTCCGTCGTCTCGGACCAGCGGGTGAGCGCGGGTGACAGCAACCTGTGGACGTTCCGGCGCATCGCCGCCCGGCGCAACTTCGTCGAGGGCGCCTACGAGAGCGACATCTGCCTGGTCAACTGGCCGATGATCGACTACTTCGAGTCGCCGGTGATCGACGTTCCGGACGCGGACGCGCACATCGCGGCGGCGCGGGAGCTGTCGCGGTCGGTCCTCTACTGGCTGCAGACCGAGGCGCCGCGCGTGGACGGCGGCACCGGCTTTCCCGGCCTGAGGTTGCGCGGTGACGTCACCGGCAGCGCGGACGGTCTGGCCCAGGCGCCCTACATCCGCGAGTCGAGGCGGATCAGGGCCGAGTACACGATCGTCGAGCAGGACCTCTCACTCGCCGTGCGCGGCGACAAGGGCGCGGTGCAGCACGCCGACGCCGTGGGTGTCGGCATGTACCGCATCGACCTGCACCCCTCGACCGGCGGCGACAACTACCTCGACGTCGCCAGCTGCCCGTTCGAGATCCCGCTCGGCGCGCTCATCCCCCAGCGCGTCGAGAACCTCCTGCCCGCGGGCAAGAACATCGGCACCACCCACATCACCAACGGTTCCCACCGGCTGCACCCGGTCGAGTGGAACGTCGGCGAGGTCGCGGGCGCGCTCGCGGACTTCTGCCTGGCGCACCGAGTCACCCCTCGCGCCGTGCGCAACACCCCCGGCCTGCTCGCGGACTTCCAGCACCGGCTGGAACGCGACGGGGTCGAGCTCCGCTGGCCGGACGTGTCCGGTTACTGAAGGGAGACAACGATGTCACGCCGCCTCACAGCTTTGCTCCTCGCCGGACTGCTCGCGATGACCGCGTGCAGCGGATCAGCTTCGTCCGGCCCGAAATCCTTGCGCATGACCGTGTGGACCGCCAACGAGGCGCACCTCAAGCTGCTCGACGAGATCGCGTCCGAGTACAAGGCGTCGCACCCGGACGTCACCGAGATCAAGTTCGACTCGATCCCGTCCGACGGCTACACCACCACGCTCACCACGCAGATCGCCGGCGGCAACGCCCCGGACCTGGCCTGGATCCTGGAGGAGTCCGCACCGGACTTCGTGTCCTCCGGCGCGCTCGCCCCGATCAAGTCCAAGATCGAGAAGGCGGACGAGCTCACGCCTTCCGGAACGAAGCTGTGGGAGAAGGACGGCGAGCTCTACGCCTACCCGTTCTCCACGTCACCGTTCGGGCTCTTCGTCAACACCAGCCTGGTCAAGGACGTGCCCGCGAAGTGGACGTGGGAGCAGGCGATGGCAGCCGCCGCGGCCTCTGGCAAGGGCTTGGTGCTACCGGACTTCAAGTACCAGAACTGGGCGGTGCTGTCGTCGATCTGGCGCGGGTGGGACGCGAACGCGTGGAGCGACGACGGCCGGTCGTGCGGCTTCGCCAGCCCCGAGATGAAGGACGCGATGTCGTTCATCCACAAGGCGATCTTCACCGACAAGGCGATTCCCGGCCCCGGCACGACCGTGGACTTCTTCGCCGGCAACGCGGCGATGGCCATCAGCCAGATCTCACGCGCGGGTGCGTTGAAGGACGCCAAGTTCACCTGGACGCTCGTGCCGTTGCCCAGTGGCCCCAAGGGTGACTACGCGGTGATCGGCCAGGCCGGCGTAGGTGTGCTGAAGCGGTCCAAGAACGCCGAGGCCGCCGCGGACTTCCTCGGGTTCCTCACCAACGAGGCCAACTCGGCGAAGCTCGCGCAGTTCTTCCCGTCGGTGCGGTCGTCGTTGCTCAACGCCCAGACGCTCGCCAAGAGCAACCCGCTGATCCGGCCGGAGCAGCTGCAGTCGGTCGTGGTCGAGGGCATCAGCAAGGGTGTGGTGAAGCCGAGCCACCAAGGCCAGGAGGAGCTGAACCAGACCATCCGCGCGGCGCTCGACCCGTTGTGGAAGGCCGATGCCGACGTCGATGCCGTGCTCGACGGTGTGTGCACGAAGATCAAGCCGTTGCTGGAGCGCAAGTGACGTTCTGGACCTGTCGCAGGCGCGACAACCTGGTCGGGTACCTGTTCGTCGCGCCTGCGTTGCTCGGCAGCCTCGCGTTCGTGCTGATCCCGTTGGGGCTGGTCGGCTGGTACAGCCTCAACGAGTGGAACGTGCTCGGTGGGACGTTCGAGTTCATCGGCGCCGAGAACTACCAGCAGCTGCTCGCCGACGAGAAGCTGCGCGACTCGCTCGTCGCCACCGCGTGGTTCGCCGCCGGTCTGGTGGTGCTGAACCTGTCGCTGGCGCTGCTGCTCGCGGTGCTGCTCAACCAGAAGCTGCGCGGCACCACGCTGTTCCGCACGTTGTTCTTCTCTCCCGTGCTGGTGTCGCTGGTGGCGTGGACACTGGTCTGGCAGCTCATGCTCCAGCCGGAGGGCAGTGTCAACGGTCTGCTCGGCGCGTTCGGCGTCGACGGCCCGAACTGGCTGCGCGGCGACTCCACCGCGATGGTCTCGGTGATCGTGGTGCAGGTGATCAAGAACGTCGGTCTGAACATGGTGCTGTTCCTCGCGGCCCTGCAAGGAGTTCCGGCACCTTTGTACGAAGCTGCGAAGATCGACGGAGCGGGCGCGTGGACCCGGTTCCGGCGCATCACCATCCCGTTGATCAGCCCGACGATCCTGCTGACGTCGATCATCACGATCGTCGGCTCGCTGCAGGTGTTCGCGCAGATCGCCGTGCTCACCCAGGGCGGTCCCGGCACGTCCACGACCGTGTTGATCTACTACCTCTACCAGCAGGCGTTCCAGTTCCACCACTTCGGCTACGGCGCGACGATCTCGGTGCTGCTGTTCGTCATCGTCGCCGCGCTGACGCTGCTGCAGTGGCGGATGCGCCGGAAGTGGGTGCTGCATGAGTCGTAAGGTCTGGCTCTACGGCTTGCTCTGCCTGCTGTGCGTGCCGTTCGTGTTCCCGACGTGGTGGATGGTCACCTCGTCGATGAAACCGATCAGCGAGATCTTCTCCGAGTCGCTGCTGCCGGGCGAATGGACCTTCTCCACGTACGAGCAGGTGTTCCGGCTGCAGCCGTTCGGGCAGCAGTACTGGAACAGCCTCTACATCGCGGTGATCGTCACGGCCGGCACGATGGCCGTGGCGGCGATGGCCGGATACGCCTTCGCGCGCATCCGGTTCCCGGGCCAGAACGTGCTGTTCGTGGTCGTGCTGACCGGCCTGCTCATCCCGAGCGAGGTGACGATCGTGCCGCTGTTCCAGCTCTTCCAGACGCTCGGCCTGACCAACACGCACTGGCCGCTGATCATCGTGCCGATCTTCGGCGCACCCTGCGTGCTGGCGATCTTCATCATGCGCCAGTTCTTCCTCGCCCTGCCGCCCGAACTGGAGGAGGCGGCGCGGATGGACGGGCTGGGCCGCGCCGGGATCTTCTACCTGGTCGCGCTGCCGCTGGCCCGGCCTGCGCTGGGTGCGGTCGCGATCTTCACGTTCCTGCACTCGTGGAACCTCTACCTGGAGCCGATCGTGTACCTGTCCACGCCGGACATGTTCACGTTGCCGCAGGCGCTGACCCAGTTCGTGGACATCTACGGCGGTCCTATGTGGAACGTCCAGCTCGCCGCGGCGACGATGACGGCCGTGCCGATCCTGATCGTCTTCGTGCTGGCGCAACGGCAGTTCATCGAGGGCCTCGCGCACACGGGAGTGAAAGGGTGATCGACCCGGAGATCGCCGCGCTGGTCGACCTCTCGCGGCCACCGCTGACCGCGGCCGGGATCCACGAGCGACGGGCGACCGGGCGGATCACCACCGACGCCGAGCTGACGCGGGACGGCTCGGTCGCGTTCACCGAGGCCGACGCGGACGGCGTGCCCCTGCTCGTGTTGCGCCCCACCGGTTCCGCGCAGGGCCCGCCGGTGCTGCACCTGCACGGCGGCGGGATGGTCGCGGGCACGCGCCGCTCCGACCTGCACGTGCTGGCCGAGTGGGTCTCCGAGCTCGGTGTCACCCTCATCTCACCGGAATACCGCCTGGCGCCCGAACATCCGCACCCGGCGCCGGTGCAGGACTGCTACCGCACGCTGACCTGGATGGAGCGCAACGGTTTCACCTCCCCTGTCGTCGCGGGCACGTCCGCGGGCGGCGGGCTGGCGGCGGCCGTGACGCTGATGGCCCGCGACTACGGCGGACCTCCCATCACCGGCCAGCTGCTGATCTACCCGATGCTGGACGACAGGTGCTCGACGCCGTCCAGCCACCAGTTCCTCGACGGCACCACCTGGGTCCGCGCGTCCAACATCACCGGCTGGACCGCTCTGCTCGGCGACGCACGAGGAGGCCCGGACGTGTCGCCGTTCGCCGCTCCCGCACGAGCCGCCGATCTCTCCGGACTACCACCCACTTATGTGGACGTCGGGTCGGTGGACGTGTTCCGCGACGAGGCAGTCGACTACGCCTCGCGGATCTGGCAGGCGGGCGGGAACGCCGAGCTGCACGTGTGGCCCGGCGGGTGCCACGGGTTCGACCAGCTCGCCCCGGAAGCGGCACTGTCGAAGCGCGCACGAGCCACGCGGATCGAGTGGCTCAGGTCCGTGACCCGGCATCGGCGACCACCGCCGACGTGAACTCACCGGCTGCGCGGATCGCCTCCCCAGGTGCCATGACACCGGGCTTGCCGCGCCGGTGCCGACGGGGTGGCCAAGTGGCCGCCCCGTCGCACGGAGAGCTACTTGTAGCGCGGGTGGGTGGTGTGCCATTCGAAGCCGCCGCCCATCCAGGCCTTGGTGCCCTTCAGGAACCGGTGCAGCTCCACCGACGGAACGGCCAGCAGCGCCTTGTGGCCGGCCTCGAAGTCGCGCACCAGCTGGTTGTGCAGCTCGACCGTGCGCGCCGTGGCCTCGGCGATCGAGCACTCCCGGTCCGCCGCGGTCTGCAGCACCATGTTGCAGACCGGCTTCTCGTCGGCGGCGTCCTTCTCCACCGACACCAGGTCGTTGACCATCACCGACGCCGTGCCCGCGGCCGTGAGCAGCTGCCGCACGCGCGGGTCGTAGTACAGCGGCGCGGGCAGCTCGTAGCCGCCCACCGCGTCGATGAGCGTCATCGACGTGTAGAACGTGTCGTGCTGCCGGGTCGCGAGGTACTGCCACGCCGGCGGGTAGTTCCCGGTGTGCCTCCACGCCGCGTAGGCGCCCCACGACACGAACATCGCGAACGTCGAGTAGCAGACCCGTTGCACCACAGTCGGTGTACTGCGTGACGCCAGGTGCCCGATGCCGGACCGCAGCCCGACGAGCACAGGATCCGCAGCGAGCGTCTCCTCCAGCTCCACGGTGAACTCGGCGGCGGGCGCCACCGGGTCCATCGCGGCCATCGCCAGTGCCAGGCGCGGCGACAGCTCGGCCGGGATCGCACCCATCTCGGTGTCGTCGGCGTAGAGGTCGTCGGCCGCCCACCACGCCGCGTTGAGCTTCGCGGCGATCAGCAGCTGGTCGACGTCGGAGGTGTCCACGTGGGTCAGCGTCGCGAGACGGCCGAACTTGCCGCCCAGGAACCGTTCCGGCTCCTCGAAACCGCAGTCGCCCGCCCACGCGATGAGCCGTTCGTCGACGGCGGCGGCCAGCAGGTCGTCCTCGCGCTCGACCACCGGCACGTACAACGGCGGCGCCGTCCCGTCGCCCCACGGCCGTTCCGCGTAGCCGGGTTCCGGTGGCAGTTCCACGGCCTCGGGCCGCCCGAGGCGGGCAGCGGATGTGCCCAGCCCGGACGGCCCGGCGAGGCCAGGACTGGTGGACACAGCCTTCATCAGATGCGGTCCGCGACGATCAGCAGGTAGTGGAAGCTGCCTTCCTTGTACGCTGTGAGGAACGGGTCCTCGACACCGGTCGCGACCGACGACTTGGCGCGCAGCTCCCAGTACGGGATGGTCTCCGGCGTCAGGTCGACGACGCTGATCGGCACGAAACCGTTGTCCGCCAACGCCCTGAAGTACTCGCTGCGCGGGTGGATGTTGCAGATGTAGTGCTGGTCGATCTGGCTGACCGCACGCGAACGGCCACCCGTCAGGTCGTTGTAGCAGCCGGTGATGCAGACGTACCGGCCGCCGGGCGCGATCAGCCGCGCGAACTCGCCGTACAGCTGCTGGAGGTCCACGTACATCGTGGTCTCGTTGGTCCAGATGCCGTTGAACGAGCCGGTCTCGAAGCCGGTGTCGAGCATGTTCTTGAAGTGGAACCGGACCTGGTCCGCGACGCCGCGTTCCCGAGCCTGGTCGTTGGCGAACGCGACCTGCTGCTCGGAGATGCTGACGCCGTCGACGCGGGCGCCGAACCGGGCGTTGGCCATGAAGCTCGTGCCGCCGCGGCCGGAGCCGCCGTCCATCAGGTGGCCGCCGGCGGGAACATCGCCGAACGCGGCCAGCAGGACCTCGGCCTGGGCGGTCTCGAGCCGGTGCATCTCGGCGATGATCGCCTGGTCGCGCTGGTCTTCCGGGGCGTCGAGGACGGCCGGGTCGTAGTCGCCGAGGCCGTAGTGGTGGTGGTAGAGACCGTCGACGTCGCCCAGCCGGAGGTTCACCGGGTCCTTTTCCGCGTTCCAGTAGTCGGCGACCGACTGCTGGTACGCGGTGCGG
>JAVXWK010000719.1:0-3930 GCA_032230575.1 Pseudonocardiales bacterium
CTGCTCCGGACGCGACCTGAAGGAACGGGCGGAGGTTGACCGCTCCGGCCTACGGGCTATCCCTCCAATGCGCGGCGTTGTCCGTAACTGCTTCGAGGCTGTATGGGACTGCACCAAGCCCACGGTCTGCGCCATCAACGGCGACGCCGTTGGCGGCGGGCTCGAGCTCGCCCTGGCGTGCGACGTGCGGATTGCGGCGGAACACGCGCGGTTCGGGCTGCCCGAGTCCAAGCGAGGGATGGGAGCCAACTTCGGGTCAAACGTGCTGACCAGAATGGTGCCGCCCTCCGTGTACTACGAGTGGCTCTACCTCGGAGAGCTCTTCGACGGCCGGGAGGCCGAGCGGTGGGGCCTGCTCAACAGCACCGTCCCCGCCGACCGGCTGGCGGCCGAGACCGCGCGGTGGACAGGGGAGCTGGTACGCCGGGCACCGCTCGCCCTGCGCCGGTACAAGGCCACCATGCAGCGCGGGCGTGACCTCCCACTGTCCGCGGCACTGCGGCTCTCCCTGAGCCCGGACCCGTACGCCAGCGAGGACCGCATCGAGGGTGTGGCCGCCTTCGTCGAGAAGCGCGAAGCCGTTTGGAGGGGCAGATGACAGGCCTGCGCATCGTTGTACTTGACGACTACCTCGACGCGGTGCGCGCCAGCGCCGACTGGACCTGCCTTCCGGGCGAGGTCCGGACGTTAAAGCGGCATATCGCCGACGAGGACGAACTCGTCGAGGAGTTGGCCGAAGCCGACGTCGTCGTCGCAACGCGCGAACGTACCGCACTGGGGCGCACGGTCCTCGAGCGTCTGCCGCGTCTCCGGCTGCTCGTCACTACAGCGATGTACAACGCCCGGATCGACATGGAGACCGCCGCCGCGAGAGGGGTACTCGTCTGCGGGACCCGCGGCAACAAGCGCTCCACCGCGGAGCTGACCTGGGGCCTCGTCATCGCGCTCCTGCGAGACATCCCCGGCCAGCAGCAGTCCCTGCGCGACGGAGGGTGGCAGAGTACCCTCGGTATCGGGCTTGAGGGGAAGACCCTCGGTCTGCTCGGGCTGGGCACGACCGGGGCCCAGGTGGCCCGGGCGGCCCCAGCCTTCGGGATGGACGTCGTCGCTTGGAGCGCCAACCTCACCGAGGAGCGTGCAGCGGCCTGCGGCGCGCGCCTGGTGGGCAAGGACGAGCTGCTCGCCACCGCGGACGTAGTCTCGATCCACCTCGTTTTGGGCGAACGCAACCGGGGGCTTATCGGAGCACGGGAACTGGACCTCATGCGGTCCAGCAGCTACCTGGTCAACACCTCAAGGGCGGCGATCGTCAACACCGGCGCACTGGTGGCGGCCCTGCATGCCGGGGGCCTCGCAGGTGCTGCCCTTGATGTCTACGACACGGAACCGCTCCCGCCCGATGCCCCCGTCCTCTCGGCCCCGAACACCCTGCTCACCCCGCACATCGGTTTCGTCACCGCGGAGGAGTACCGATTGTTCTACGGCGACGTCGTCGAAGATATCGCCGCATGGGCGGCCGGTGCACCCGTGCGGGTGTTGAACAACCCAAAGACGCCCGCCGCTAACGCGGGCACTGACACTGGAGGACCTTATGCAATTCCAGCTCTCTGAAGAGCAGACAGACTTCCGCGACTCTGTGGAGGATTTCGCGCGGACGAAGCTGGCACCGGGCGCGCTCGCCCGCGCACATTCGGCCGAGTACCCTTGGGAGGCCGCCCGCCAGCTCGCCGGGCAGGGGCTCCTGGGCCTGACCATCCCCGAGGAGAAGGGAGGGCAAGGCGGGACCCTGATGGACGCCGTCATCGCCATCCAGGGGATCGCCACCGGGTGCCCCCGTAGCGCGGACGTGGTCCAGGCTGGCAACTTCGGCGCCATCCGCACCTTCGCCGAGTACGCCACCGATGAACAGCGGGAACGTTTCCTGGAGCCCCTGCTGACCGGCGAAAAGATTATCGCCCTAGGGATGACAGAGCCGGAGGCCGGGTCGGCGCTGACGGACCTGCGCACCTCCGCCACCCCGAAAGGGGATGGATACGTCATCAACGGCACGAAGATCTTCTCCACCCACAGTGCGGAGGCTTCGATTTTCCTCGTATACGTGCGCTTCGGCCCTGGCGTCGGGGGGATCGGATCGGTGCTCGTCGAGTCAGACACGCCTGGCTTCAGCCGGGGCGAGTCCGCTGGGTTCATGAATGGCGAGCAGTGGTGCCAGCTGTACTTCGAGGACTGCTACATCCCGGCGGAGAACGTTCTGCTGGGTCCGGGCGGGTTCAAGAAGCAGATCACCGGGTTCAACGCCGAACGGATCGGCAACGCCTCCCGCTCCCTGGCTGTGGGGCGGTACGCCTTCGACGAGGCCAAGGAGCACGCCAAGGCCCGCGAGCAGTTCGGTCGACCGCTATGCGACTTCCAAGGTCTGCAGTGGATGTTCGCCGACGCCGCCGTCAAGCTTGACTCAGCGCAGATGTTGCTCTGGCGTGCTGTGGTCGACACCGAAGGAGGCCTCCCCACCGGCTATAACACCGCGGTAGCGAAGCTCGCCGCCAACCAGGCCGGCTTCGACGCCGCCAACATGGCGGTGCAGGCGATGGGCGGCACAGGCTTCAGCGAGGAGTCCCTCGTCGAGTACTGCTTCCGCCGCACTAGAGGGTGGATGATCGCCGGCGGTTCTTCCGAGATCCTCAAGAACCGCATCGCCGAATCGGTCTTCGACCGCCGGTTCAGCCAGCGGGCCGAACGATGACGGCCCCTGAAACCCCGAGAGCCGGAGGGCTCGAGCTGCTGCGCCGGGCACTGCTGGCACCCGCCAGCGTGGCACTAATCGGCGTCTCAGACGACCCTGCCAAGACCGGCGCCCGGCCGCTGCAATTCCTGCGCCGGACTGGGTGGGCCGGGCGGCTATACCCGGTGAACCAGAATCGCACGCAGGTCCAAGGCGAGCAGGCATGGCCTTCCGTCGAGGCGCTCCCTGAGACGCCGGACCACGCCTACGTCCTGACCGGCTCCGACGCAGCAGTCGAAGCGACGCGAAGATGCGCCGAGCGGGGCGTGCAGGTGGTCACGATCATGGCCGACGGCTTCGCCGGCTCGGACGCGGCGAGCGTTGCCCGGCGAGAGGCGCTGCAGGAGATCGCCGCCGAGCACCCCGTGCGACTGGTGGGGCCCTCGAGCCTCGGCGTGGTAAACGTGCACGAGAGCTTCGCCCTCACGGCCAACGCCGCATTCGCCGAACCGGATCTGCCCGCCGGCGGCGTGTTCGTCGCCTCGCACTCCGGCAGCGTGATCGGCGCCCTCGTCTCCCGGGGCAAGGAGATGGGCGTCGGCTTCGCAGGCCTCATTTCCACCGGAGGGGAGGTCGACCTGAGCTTGGGCGAGATCTGCCTGTCAACGGTGGACGACGATGACGTCACAGGCTATGCGCTTTTCCTCGAATCGCTCTCCGGCGCCGACTCGCTTCGGCGCTTCGCGCTCGCCGCGGCGCAACGGGGCAAACCGGTGCTCGCCTACAAGTTGGGCCGCTCCGAGGCCGGCGCGGAACTGTCCGTTTCGCACACAGGGGCGCTCGCCGGTGACGACGCCGTCGCCACGGCACTCCTGGCTGACCTCGGAATCGGTCGGGTGGACACCTTCGAGGCGTTGCTGGAGGGACAGAACCTCCTGCAGGATCTCCCACTCCCGGACCGGCCGGTGCCCCACCCACGCGTCGGTGTGGTAACCACCACCGGCGGTGGTGGTGCGATGGTCGTCGACCGCTTGGCCGTGCGCGGCGCGGTCCCGCAGCCGCCCAGTGCGGCGACCCGGCGCGCACATGCGTACAAGGGCATCGCCACCGACAAGAGCGCACAGGTCGACCAGACCCTGGCCGGGACCCGCTACGACCTCATGCGCTCGGCGTTGGACATCATTCTCGCCCCCCCCGAGTTCGACGCG
>JAVXWK010000737.1:0-6424 GCA_032230575.1 Pseudonocardiales bacterium
CCTTCATCTGAGCACCTGGCCGGAAGTCTTGTCCGGACCCCAGGGCCCGCCGCTGCGATGCCGCGACGCCGGCGCGGCCGGTTCCCAGGCAGTCGGGTGTAGTTGGGGGCGATTTGATCAAGAGTTGGCGGTACGTGCAGACGCGGCAGCGCCACCGCCTTGGAGCCGGCCACCTAGACGAGCCGGTAGCCCATTCCCCGCACGGTCTCCACCCGAGCAGCGCCGATCTTCCGGCGCAGCGAACGAACGTAGACCTCGACCACGTTGGACCCCGGGTCGAAGTCGTAGCCCCACACGTGGGACAGGATCTGCTCGCGCACCAGCACCTGACCCGCATGCCGCAGGAACAGCTCCAGCAACGCGAACTCGCGCGCGGTGAGGTCGACCGGGCCGGACGGCAGCAGCGCCTGGCGGGTGCGGAGGTCCAGCGACAACGAGCCGGACGACAGGACCGTGGTCTCGGGGACACCGGGTGGGCGCAGTCGCAACCGGACGCGGGCCAGCAGTTCCTCGAAGCGGAACGGCTTGGTCATGTAGTCGTCCGCACCACCGGACAACCCCTCCACGGTGTCGTGCACCGAATCACGCGCGGTCAGGATGATCACGGGTGTCGCGATGCCCTGCGAACGCATCGAGCGCAACACCGAGAACCCGTCGACATCGGGCAGTCCCAGGTCCAGCACCACGAGGTCGAAGGACGCGGCCCACGACAACGCGTCCGCACCCGAAGACACGACCGACGTGGTGAAACCGTTGGCGCGCAGGCCTTTCTCGACGAAGGAGGCGATGCGCTCCTCGTCCTCGACGATCAGGATGCGGCCGGTCACCGCGGCACCTCCACCACGAAGGTCGCTCCCTCACCGGGAACCGAACGAACGACGACAGCGCCGCCGTGGGCCTCGGCGATGGCTTTCACGATCGGCAGGCCCAGGCCGGTCGAGCGGGAGAAGAGCAACGACTCGTCCCGCACACCCGGCCCGGAGTCGGCCACCCAGAAGGAAATCACACCCTCCACAGAGGACCCGAACCGAATCGTGGAACCAGGAGACGTGTGCCTGACCGCGTTCGAGGCGAGCTGCACCAGAGCCTGGGTCACGCGTTGCGGATCGAGCACCGCCTCGCCTTCCGCGATCGACTCCAGCACCCAGCGGCGATCGCCCAACGCGCGCAGCTTCGCGTCGATGTCACTGGTCAGCTCCGGCAGGCTGGTCACCACGGGACGCAGGAAGTCCGGACGCTCCGACTTGACCAGCAGCAACAGGTCCTCCACCAGACGAGCCATGCGGTCCAGCTCGTCGGTGCACAGGCGCACGACCCAGGCCCGTTCCGCCGGGTCGTCGCCCAGCAGTTCCAGGTGGCCGCGGACGATGGTGATCGGAGTGCGCAGCTCGTGCGACGCGTCGTCGAGGAACTGGCGCTGCAGGCGGAAGGAGCGGTCCAGGCGGTCGAGCATCGAGTTGAACTGACGGGCGAGCGCCGCGACGTCGTCGTTGCCGGACACCGGGATGCGGCGGGTCAGGTCGTCCTCGGTGATCTCGGCGGCGGCCTGCCGGACCATCCGCACCGGCGCGAGGATCACGCCCGCGACGAACCACGCGATCAGCGCGGCGATCAGCAGGCCCGCCAGCGACACCAGCACGAGCACGCGCACCGTCGAATGCACGGGCGCGAGCACGCCGTCCTCGAAGTAGCCGGTCACGAACCACATCTCGGCGCCCGCCGACCGAGCGTGCACCTTCGCCCAGCGGAACGGACCGGCTGGAGTGGGCACGACTCCCCACGACGTGCTCGACGACGTGATCGCACCCAGCACCGCGCGGTCGTTCTCCAGCGCGTAGGTCGCCTCGGCACGTTGCCCCAGCACGGCACCACCGGGCAGCACGGCGACGTGAGCCTCGTGCTCGTCCGGGTACTGCAGGCGCAGATGGGCCTCCGCCACCGTCCGCGCGTCACCCGCGTGGGTTTCGGCGTAGGTGCTGAACTCCGTCGTCTCCTGTTCCAGGGCGCGGTTGACCCGGTCGTCGACGTCCACGAACAGGAACCGCCACACCACGACCACGACGGTCGCGAGGACGAGCGTCATCAGGCCGAGGAGCCAGCACATGATCTTCACGCGTGCGGGCACGTCAGTCGTCCTCGTCATCGTCTTCGACCGGCGGTGGCGGCGGCAGCACGGAGCTGGGGGTCGGGGCAGGGGCTGGAGTCGGTGCGGCTGAGCGGCCTATCTGGACTTCCGGCGACCGCACCTCGGGTGGCACGGGTCGCACCACCGTGAGCACGAGCAGCACGGCCGCCAGCGCGCACGCCACGCTGAGCACGGCCACGAGGACCGTGCCGGCGCGGGCGGACGGCAGCATGCGGCCCAGCCTGCCCACCGAACCCGCGTCCTGCATGAGACCAAGATGAAGATCTCTTCATCTGTCCGCAAATCGACTGATAAAAATCAGCCCCTTGACCGGAGCCGGAACACCCCAACACGATGAGAGCGGTCTCACCCTGGGAGCTGACAACGATGTCACGACTGCTCGCGATCGTGCTCGCCCTGCTGTTGCCCGCAGTGCCCGCCACTGCCGCACCGTCGGCCTGGACCGTCGCCGGACCCGGTCAGGTCACCGCCAAGGTAGCCTTGAACAGCGGAAACCTCACGCTCGCCGTGCTGCGTCAGGGCAGAACCGTCCTGCAGCCCGCCCCGGTCGGCCTCACGACCTCCACCGCCGATCTCACGAAAGACCTGACGTACACCGGGCGCTCTGACCGCGTTGTCATCGAGCGCTACGAGATGTCGACCGGCAAACGGCTGCAGCGCTCCGCCCGGATGACCGAGACACGGCTGGGCTTCCGCAACTCGACCGGCACGTTCGACCTGGTCGTGCGGGCGGCTCCGGACGGTGTCGCCTATCGCTATGTGCTGCCGAACGCCGCCACGGTCACCGGCGAGGCATCGAGCTTCCTCCTCCCCGCCGACGCGAAGGCGTGGCTGCTCCCCTACAACGCCTGGTACGAGGCCAACCGCGTGCGCATCACCGCGGGTGAGGCCACCGGCGACTTCGGCTACCCGTCGCTCTTCCAGGCAGGACCGGACTTCGCGCTGCTCACGGAGTCCGATGTGGACGGCAGGTACTCCGGCAGCAGGTTGCGCAAGAGCGGCGACGGGTTCCAGGTCGTGCTGGCCGACGCGCAGGCCGAGTCGACGGGAACCACGCCGTGGCGCACGGCGATCGTCGGCGACCTGGCGACCGTCAGCACCTCCACGCTGGTCGACGACCTGGCGACGCCCGCGCTGGTGAGCGACAGGTCGTGGATCAAGCCTGGCAAGGTCGCGTGGTCGTGGCTGAGCGAGCACTCCAGCCCGAGCGATTTCGCGCGGCAGAAGCAGTACGTGGACTTCGCCGCGCGCAACGGCTGGCAGTACGCGCTGGTCGACGAGGGCTGGAGCGCGCAGTGGGTGCCGGAGCTGATCCGCTACGCCCGCGCGCGAGGCGTCGAGATCCTGTTGTGGCTGCGGTGGAGCGACCTCGACACGCCGCAGGAGCGCGACACCGTGCTGCCCAGGATCAAGCAGTGGGGCGCGAAGGGCGTGAAGCTCGACTTCATGGAGTCCGACTCGCAGGCCCGTTACCGTTGGTACGACGCGGTTCTGCGCAAGACGGCCGACCTGCGGCTGATGGTCAACTTCCACGGTTCCACGATCCCGCACGGCCTCGCCCGCACCTGGCCGCACGTGATGACGATGGAGGGCGTGCGCGGCGCCGAGAACATGCCGCCCGCCGCCAACAACCCCGTGCAGTTCTTCACCCGCAACGTCGCCGGCTCGATGGACTACACGCCGGTGTCCCTGGAAGTCGGGACGAAGGAAGCCTCGATCGCACACGAGACCGCGCTGCCGGTCGTGTACGAGTCGGGCTGGACGCACTTCGCGGACAAACCCGAGGCGTACGAACGGCATCCGCAAGCCCTGCGCTATCTCGACCAGCTGCCGACGGTGTGGGACGAGACGCGGCTGCTCTCCGGCGACCCGGACACGCACGCCGTCGTCGCCCGGCGCAGCGGCGACCGGTGGTTCGTCGGCGGCATCACCACCGGCGAACGCACTCTCCAGGCACAGCTCGGTTTCCTCGGCGGCGGGCAGTGGCTGGTCGAGACCGTCCGCGACCCCGCCACCCGAGCGGACGTCGTGCGTGACCGTCAGGTGCTGCGCAACACCGACATCCTCAGCGTCCCCGCTCGGCGCAACGGCGGGTTCGCGGCCATCATCTGCCGCAACCGGCCCGGTCTGCAGACGTGCGACCAGCCGATCCGCCAGGTTCCCCAGACAACGCTGACCGTCACTCCGGCCTCCACCGACGCTCCTGTCGGCTCGACTCTGGAGGTGGGCGGCACGTTCACCAACGGCTCGCGGGAGATCCGGGATGTCGTGCTGAAGGCCGTCGCTCCGGAGGGGTGGACGGTGTCCGGCGCGATCGTGCAGCGCCGCAGGCTCGCGCCGGGTGAGTCGATCAGCGGGCGGTGGCGGCTGCGGGTCGGCCCGGGGATCGGCGTTGTCGACGTGCCTGTTGTCGCGACGTTCCAAGACGTGCACGTCGAGCAGGCGGTGAAGGCGTTCGTGCCACCGCCGGTGCCTGTGAACGGCGCGCAGGTGAGCGGGCTGCCGTTCATGAGCGAGACCAACGGGTGGGGCCCGGTCGAACGTGACCGCTCGAACGGCGAGAGCTCCGGCGGTGACGGTACGGCCTTGTCCATCGGTGGTGTCGCGTACGCCAAGGGACTCGGCGTGCACGCGCCGTCCGAAGTCTCGGTCTACCTCGGCCGCGGCTGCTCGCGGTTCAGCGCGAAGATCGGCCTGGACGACGAGACCAAGGAGCCGGGCTCGGTGGCGTTCCAGGTGCTCGGCGACGACAAACCGTTGTACGACAGCGGTGTCCTGCGCGGCAAGGCCGCGGCGGTGCCGATCGACGTCGACGTGACCGGTGTCCGGATGCTGAGCCTGCGGGTCACCGACGGCGGGGACGGCCGCAACTTCGACCACGCGGACTGGGCGGAGGCGATGCTGGCGTGCTGATCAACCGCAGACAGTTCCTGTACGCCACGGGTTTGCTGGCCGCCGCGCCCGGCATCGCCCTCGCTCAGGTGAAGGACACCTACTACGAGGTTCTGCTCAGGCACACGAAGTGGGCCGAGACGCAGTACGACCAGGCCGCGGGCCACTACCGGCGCACGGACTTCGGGTTCGCGGTCGTGCTCGGCAACGCCGTCCTGCTCACGCGCGGCACCTACGACGCGGCGCTGGCGGGCATCGGGAAAGACCTGCTGCACCAGCACACTCTCTCCACGATCCGGCACTTCGCGGCGAGCAACGTGCTGGCGGGCGGCACCGAGTGGGGCAAGACCCTGTTCTGGGACACCACCTTCCAGTCCTACTTCGTGCTCGCCGCCCGCCTGCTGTGGCCCGACCTGGACGCGGCAACCCGTTCCGACGTCGAGACGATCGCGCGCGGCCAGGCCGACTACACGACCTCGCTGGGCACCGGCAACGACCCGCGTTCGGGCAGTTGGACACCGAACGGCCTGGTGGGCGGCTATCGCGGCGACACCAAGCTGGAGGAGATGGGCGTCTACGCCCAGTCGCTCGCACCGGGTCTGGCCTGGCACGGCGACGGACCCGGCTGGCGCGAGGCGTTCGGCCGCTGGAGCCGCAACGAGGCGGGGCTGCCGGCGGCCGACCTCGCCAATCCATCCACAGTGGACGGTGTGCCCATCTCGTCCAGCACGGCGACAAATCTCCACGACACGTTCATCGTCGAGAACCACGGCTCGTTCGGCCCGCACTACCAGTCGGAACTGTGGCGCACGTCCGGCCGCAACGCCATCCACTTCCTGCTCGCGGGCCGTCCACTGCCCGAGGTGCTCCTGAAGCAGCCCAACGGCGAACTGTTGTGGCGCACCATTCTGGCGACGATGAGCGACGCCGGCGAGCCGCTGATGCCGATGGTCGACGACCGCGAGCACCTGTACGGCCGCGACGTCATCCCGCTCGCGTTCCGCTCGACGGTGCTGCGGGATCCGATGGCCGCGTGGGCCGAGGCGGCGCTGGCGTCCCGGCTGCTCGCCTACCAGGCACATCCGCCGGAGTACCGGCTCGCGAAGTTCTCCGGTGAGGCCAAGTACGAGCCGGAAGCCCGCGCGGAGGTCGCGATCAGCTATCTCCTGCACGAACTGCGCCCGCCGGTCGCGCCAGCGCCGGACTTCTTCGCCCGAGCGGCTCTGGCGATCGACCACGGCGCCGAGCCCGGCCTGCTGACCCACCAGTCCGTCGCCGCGTGGGCGGGCACGGTGACCAAGCCGGGGTTCACGAAGTTCGCGTGGCAGCCCTCGCACGACGAATGGCTGTTCAAGATCAGCGGATCCACGCCGATGCTGCTGCCGT
>JAVXWK010000745.1:0-11158 GCA_032230575.1 Pseudonocardiales bacterium
GCACGGCCACCATCGCAGCTGATGGTGGTGAGCGAATTCCTTACAGCAGCAAGAACTCCGCCCTCACGCCGGCCGACATCGGCAAGCGCGTACCGATGACCAACAACCGCGTCCGGGCGGGTCGGTCGTCACAGGCGAGTGCGGAGTGGGCGCTCGCGGAACGCAGGGACCCCAGCAAGGTCGCCTACATGCTGTGCCTCATGGGCATCCCCGTCGTCGCCCTCGTCATCACGTTCCGCATGTTCCGCGACAAAAAACCGGCGAGCTGAAACACGCAGAACAAAAGATCAACACCTCCAGCCGCAAGGATCTTGCCGCAAGGACGAGCACGGGGCTTGCCATTGAAGAATCACATGCCTCTGAAAGCGTGAACCGGCGAACACCATCGGACCATTCGCAAAAATGATCGAATCGCCTCGATTCGGCCACGTGAGTTAATCACATCACTGACATTTACGTCATTCGCATGACAAAGCCATCTATATCGTTTATTGCTTGACTGGACCACCTTGCAGGAACGAATCTCGAAAGGACGCTGACTTCGTATCCGGGAGGCACGATGGGGCGACCGGAACGACGCAGGTCTCCCCTCGGCACCGACGAGTTCGCGGCAGCCGTCTCCGAGTACGGTTCGGCGCTCCTTCCTCGAATGCGAGGCGACGGCCGCAACGAAGATCGCCTCCGGCCACCTGTTCACAAACTGGTCGAACGAGTTGGCGACATCGTCGGCCTCCGGGTTGTCGTGCACGACGAGGTGACGATCACCGCCCTGCAGTCGCGGCCGGACATCGCCGTCGACGTGCCGAGCGGCCGTGTTGGTTTCATCGAGCTGAAGGCGCCAGGCAAAGGAACGCCGGAAACGAGCACGTGGCGGCCTGACAAACACGACCGTCAGCAGTGGGAAAAGCTGAAGGCCCTGCCCAACCTGATCTACACGGACGGCAGCACGTTCGCGCGGTACGAAAAGGGCAAGCTCGTCGGCACTGCCGCGAAACTGAACGGCGACATCTCCCGGGCAGGAAGCCGGCTCACCGCCCCGGAATCCTTCGAACGTCTCATGAGGGACTTCCTCTTCTGGCCGCCGCCGGAACCTCGAAGCCTTCGTGCGATCGTGGCCGAGGTCGCTCCGTTGTGCAGACTGCTCCGCGATCAGGTGCTGGAGACGTTGGAGAAGGAGAAGAGCACACCAGGTCGCAAGCCGTTCGCCGGACTGGCCCGCGAGTGGAAGGACATCCTCTTCCCCAATCCCGACGGGCGCGACAACGACGCGAACTTCGCCGACTCGTACGCCCAGGCCGTCACGTTCGCGCTGCTGCTCGCCCGCGTCGACGGGATCACCTTCGAAGGGCGCACGCCGTGGGCGATCGCCGAGCAGCTCGCGAAGAAACACTCGTTGCTCGGAGCGGCACTCGGCATGCTCGCGAACCCGAAGTGGGTGGGTCACCTCAACATCGTGGACTCACTGGTACGAGTCATCGGCAACGTCGACTGGTCACACGTCCAGCTCGGCGACGCCGATACCTACGCCCGGCTGTACGAGACGTTCCTGGAGGACTACGACCCAGCGCTTCGGCGCCAAAGCGGCACCTACTACACACCTGCGCCGGTGGCCAGGTCGATGGTCGCCTTCGTCGACCAGGTCCTGAAGAAGCGGCTGAGGAAGAAGCGCGGGTTCGCCGCCGACGACGTGACCGTGCTGGACCCGGCGATGGGCGCAGGCACGTTCCTGGCCGAGGTGCTCGAAAGCGCGGCGGACACGCTTCGCCGGTTGCGCAACACCGACGCTGTCCCGGCGGCTCACCTCCGCGAGCTGTTCGCGAACCGGCTGGTCGGCTTCGAGCTGCAGGCCGCGCCGTTCGCCGTCGCCGAGCTCCGTCTGCACGCGGCACTCAAGAACCGGTATCAGGTCGAGCTGCCGAAAGACGAGCCGCGGTTCCTCACTGACGCCCTCGACAACCCGTACGAGCAGACCATCGGGTTCGGTCAGCTGTACGAGGTGCTCGTGGAGTCCAGGGAGGAGGCGAACCGGCACAAGCGAGACGTCCCGGTCATGGTGGTGATCGGCAACCCGCCGTGGAGGGAGAACGCGCACGGCGCCGCGCCGTGGCTGGAGCAACGCCGCGATCCCAAGAAGCTCGTCGACACCTCGAACCGGCCGTCTCTCGACGAGTTCCGCGTTCCGGGAGCGGGGCGGCACGAGTTCAACCTCAGCAACATGTGGACGTACTTCTGGCGATGGTCTGCGTGGAAGGCGTTCGAGGCCAACGATCCCGCTGGGGTCGTTGCTCTGATCACGCCCAGCGCTTATCTCACCTCGAAGTCCTACGCCGGCATGCGGCGACATCTCAGGCAGACCGCCGACGAGGGCTGGATCATCGATCTGTCACCGGAAGAACACCGAGCCGGTACGAACACCCGGATCTTTCCGATCACCCAGCACAAGATCTGCATCGGCATCTTCCTGCGGACTGGCAACCCGAAGCCCGACTCACCTGCGAAGGTGCACTACCGCGCACTGTCAGGCACCCAGGCGGAGAAGTTCGCGGCGTTGGCGGACTTGAACCTCGACACCGGCTGGGCTGACTGCCCGACCGGCTGGCAGTCGGCCTTCCGGCCGAGCGACGACACCTGGGCGACCTATCCAGCACTCGGTGATCTGATGCCCTGGCAGCAGCCTGGGGTCAAACCAAATCGGAACTGGGTGTACGCACCTGATGCCGATACGTTGCTACAAAGATGGGCACGTCTTGTTCATGCCGACAAGCGCGAGAAGGCTTCGCTGTTCAAGGAAACGCGAGACAGATCCACCCTCGATCACATTCGCTCGCAGCCTGGGGTACCTGCCGGCGCCACGACCATCGCAGCGGAAACAGAACTCACACCGCAACTGGCTCGCCTCACCTTCCGCAGCTTCGACCGCCAAGTCGTGATCCACGATCGCCGGGTGATCGACTTCCCCAGACCTGAACTGTGGCAGGTGAACGGCGAGCAACAGGTGTACGTGACGGAGCAACATGCCGATGTGCTCAGCGAGGGCATCGCGTTGCATTTCACAGCCCACGTTCCTGACATGCACTGCTTCAACAGCCGAGGAGGCCGGGTACTGCCGCTGTACCGGGACTCACGGGGCACCATTCCGAACGTCGCTCCCGCACTTCTGAAGAACCTGCACAGATTTACCGGAACACCCGTCGACGCTGAGGACTTGCTCGCCTACATCGCTGCCATCACCGCACATCAGGGTTACACCAGACGGTTCCGCGAGCAGTTGAAGACGCCCGGAGTCCGGGTGCCGATCACGCTGGACACCGAGCTGTGGCGACGAGCAGTCGAGATCGGACGCGAGGTCATCTGGCTGCACACGTTCGGCGAGCGGATGGTCAACCCGGCGGCCGGTCGGCCGCTCGGGATTCCTGACGAAGCGAAGCCACACCCAGTGGTGCCGGTGCCATCGGACGATGGGGAGATCCCGAAGTCGGCACGTCTGGACGAATCGACCGAAACTCTCATTCTCGGGGAAGACACGTTGTTCCAGACAGCCGGATGCATCCAGCCGGTCAGTCGCGCGGTGTGGAACTACTCCACCGGTGGCATGCCTGTCGTGCGCAAGTGGCTCAGCTACCGGCAGAGCGATCCCCGGCGCAAGAGGCGCACCTCAGAGCTGGATGACATCAATCCGCAACGATGGACCGCGCAGTTCGACGACGAACTGCTGGAACTGCTGGCGGTACTCGACAGGTGCGTCCGGCTCGAGCCGGAGCAGGACACGTTGCTCGGCGAGATCGTGCGAGGCCCGCTCGTCTCCGTGGAGGATCTCGAACGAGAAGGTGTGCTGCCCGTGCCGCCTGCGCACCGGAAGCCACCGAAGCAGGGCGAACCTCCGCTGCTCTGAGCAAATGATCTGTACCGGAACTCGTTACGAAGTTCGGCCCCTCGCCGTGTCACCCGAAAGAGCTACTCCGACCCTCTAGGGTGGGCCACGTGACGAAGTCTCACAGGGTGCCGGCGGACCTGTTCCGCTTCACCACGGCCGAGGGAGCGGAGCTGCACACTGCGGTTTTGCGTGCTTTCGGCCTGGCGAACGAGCGCCTCGAGACGTCGTTGGCCCTCGACGACGTGCAGTTGCGGCTGCGCGACGTCGGCTGGGCCGAGCAGGTGACGGACGAGGAGCTGACGAAATCTCTCAGTGCGCTCCGGCAGTGGGGGCTGCTCGACAGCGCCCAGCACCGGTACGCGCTGACGAAGCACGGCGAGGCCGCGTACGCGGGTGTTCAGCACGCCCTCCACACCCTGAGCAGCAGCGGGGCGTTGCAGACCGCGGTGCTCGACGCCATTACGGACCGCCTCGAAGAGCTCCGGACGCCGACGCCGAGGGCGTTCGCGGCGTTGATGGAGCTCGAAGGGCACGTGAGCACGCTGCAGACGAACACCGCGCGGTTCAACGCGGACCTGCAGCGGCTCCTCAAGGAGGAGCACGACCTAGCCACGTTCCAGGACGTCAAGCGCACGACGATCACGTATCTCAAGGACTTCATCGCGGACCTCGACGCGCGCAAGCACCGGATCCGCGACGCCATCGGCGAGATCGACACGAAGGCCCTGGAAGAACGCGCGCGGGAAGGTGCGGGCCTCTACAAGGACGACGACTGGCTGCGGCAGCGGACCGAACGCTGGCTGAACCTCAGGGCCTGGTTCCACGACACGCCGTCCAAGGCCGACGAGCTGCAGGACGTGGCGCGCAAGGCGATCGTGCAGCTGCTGCGTGTGCTTGACCGGATCAGTGAGCAGAGAAAGCGTCCGACGAACACCGCGGCCGACTTCAAGGCGTTGGCGCACTGGTTCGCCAGGACCACCGAGGACGAGGCGCACGAGCTGTTCAACGCCGCGTTCGGACTCTTCCCCGCCAGGCACGCCCACCTCGCGCACGCCGACGGGGAGCTGATCCCGAGCGGCGAGCCGTGGCACAACACGCCGCCCGTCGAGGTCTCGCCGCAACTGCGCACAACGGGCAAGCAGGAGCACATCGGCAGCACCGGCAAGGTCCGCAACGTCGAGGAGGTGCGCCGCAACCGCCGTGAGCAGGCCGAGAAGGAACGCGCCGAGCTCGAGCACGCGTGGCGGCAGATCCAGACCGACGGGCCGATCCGCATCTCGACGCTGACCAACCTCGACCACGACACGTTCCACCGGCTCATCGACCTGGTCGGCCGGGCACTCGGCAGTGATCCGGACAGCACCGGCACGCGCGCGGCCGGCACGAGTGACGGGCGGATGCAGATCAACCTGCGCAACGCTCGTGGCTGGGCGACCATCACCACTCAGAAGGGCACGCTGAGCGGGCCCGACTACGTGATCGACGTGCAGAGCCGATGAGCAGGACGGGGAACCAGCTCGCCCGGCTGGAGAGCGAGGAGGTGGCGCGCGGCGTGAGGTTGCTGCTCGCCCGGCCGTTGCTCTCGGCCGCGAACGATCCCGATGGTTTCGACCTCGTCCGGCGGCGGCGCGAACCGATCGTGAAGTGGTTCGACTACTACTGCGGCTGGCGCGTCACGGTCGAGCCGCGCGCCGGGTACGCGCGTCTGTTCAAGACGACGCAGAACCCCGATCGCACCAGGCCCGCACCGGGCTTCGACCGCCGGCGCTACATCCTGCTGTGCCTCACGTGCGCGGAGTTGCTCACCGCCACAACGACATCCGTCGACGCACTGGCCAAAAGCGTTCAACAAGCGGCCACCCTCGAAAACCTGCCGCCGTTCGACCCCACCCGCCGCGCCGACCGGTCCGCGTTCGCCGACGTGCTGAACTACTTGCAACAGCAAGGCGCGACCGAGATCAACGAGACCGAGATCCGCAGCGACCCGGTCGTCATCACCCGGCTGCTGGCAGCCCCGACGGCACCCTCCACAGTGGACACCATCGAGGATTTGACCAAGGAGACGCGGTACGCCCAAGCGCACCGCAGCCTGTGGCAGCGGCACTCCACCATGCGCAGGCTCATCGACGATCCCGTGGTGTACAAGGAAGATCTGACCGAGGGTCAACGATCCTTCCTCAGCTCCCCCACCGGCCGCAAGATCGTCCAGACCGGCATCGGGCTCGCCGGCTGCACGCTGGAGGAACGCGCCGAGGGCTATCTCGTGGTCGACGCCGACGCGATCGCCACGGACACCAGGTTTCCGGACGACGACAGCCACGCGAAGGTCGCGGCGTTGTTGTTGCTCGACCGGTTGGCCAAAGGTCCTGCGAGACAAGAGGATCTGGTCGAAGAAGCACGCGAGCTGCTCACCAGGTTCCGCAACTGGGCCAAGGCCTACCAGTCGGACGGTGGCGCGGGCAGGCTCGCGGCGGACGGGCTCGCGCTGCTCGAGGCGTTCGGGCTCGCGCGCACGGAGAACGGCACCGTTCGCAGGCTGCCCGCCGCGGCCAGGTACGAGGAGCTGCATGACTGACCGGTGGCAACCCAGCCGCGCCGGGATCATCAACATCTGGCGCTACTACGACGAGATCTTCACCTTCCACCAGGGAAGACTGCTGCTCAGAGGCCCGAACGGCACCGGCAAGTCGAAGGCACTCGAGCTGCTGCTGCCGTACCTCTTCGACGCGAACCTGCGCCCGCACCGCCTGTCGACCTTCGGCAGCGCGGACCGCACCATGCACTGGAACCTCATGGGCGAGGGCAACCAGGGCAGCACCCGCGTCGGCTACGTGTGGCTGGAGTTCGAGCACGGTGACGAGTGGTTCACCTGCGGCGCAAGGCTTCAGGCCACCACGAACACGTCCAACGTCACCGCCACGTACTTCACCACCACCCAGCGCATCGGGGAACTGCAGCTCGTCAACGAGGCCGGCCGCCCGTTGACCAAGACCGACCTCACTGCGGCAATCGGTGAGCACGGCGTCGTGCACGCCTCACCGACCGACTACCGCCACACGGTGCGGACGACGTTGTTCCCCGGCGTGAGTGAGCAACGGTACGACTCACTGATCACCGCACTGTTGCAGCTGCGTACGCCGAAGCTGTCCGAGCGGCTCGACCCGAGCGTGCTGTCGTCGTTGCTGTCCAAGGCACTTCCGCCGCTGGACCAGTCTGACCTCACCGAGATCGCCGAGGGTTTCGAACGGCTCGACCGGCAACGCGAGGAGCTGCGCCGGCTCGACGAGGAGATCGCCACCGCCGAGCGGCTCGCGGACGTCCAACGCACGTATGCGCAACGTGTGCTCGGTGCATCGGCATGGGCGTTGTCGTCGTCGTCCGAACAGCTCGAAGACCTCACGCGCGCGGCGAGGATGAGCGAACGCCGATACCAGCGCCAGGTCACGCTGACGGACGAGGCCTTCGAGCAGCTGGCGGCGCTGGGACGTGAGGCGAGCGCGGTCGACGCCGAGATCGCCGGAATCTCCGACCTGCCCGCCTACCAGGAGGGCAAGCAGCTCGACCTGTTGCGGCAGCAGCATTCCGCCGCCATTCACCGTGCTGCGGAAGCTGCCTCGCACGCCGCGAAACTGCGCGCACGCGCCGTTGCGGACGACGAACAGGCCGCGCAGACCAAGGCAGATGCGGCCGCACGCGCTGATGAGGTGCGGCACTCGACGCACGAAGCCCGCGAGGCCGCCGAACGCGCGGGCATGCCGTCGGTGTTCGAGGAGATCGAGGCGGGCACCGACGCACGGATGGGCCGTCAGCTGCTCAGCGCCGCCGTCGACTCCCGAACCGCCGAGATCAACGCTGTCCTGCGTGCCGTCGCCCTCCACGAGAGGGCAGTCGACGCACGAGACGCGGCACGCCTACGGCTCGATGAGACCCGAGAAGAGCTCGACCTCGCCACGGACGCGGAAACGGCCGCGCAGCAAGCGTTCGAGCAAGCGTTTGCGAAGTTCGGCGCCGACTTCGAGACGTGGGCGCACGGCTGCTCTGAGCTGCACGTTTCCGAACACGGCGAGGTCGTTGAAGCCGCTGCCCTCGCTCGTGAGGAGTTCGCCGCGATCGAGGCCAGGCTGCACGAGACGCGCAGGGCGTTGAACGGCCAGCTCTCGCAGTACAACTCCATCCGCGAGAAGCTCGCCAATCAGGTCGATGTGCCGCCACCGGCGCCGTACACCCGTGACGCGGACTATCGCTCATCTGCCGTGGGCGCCCCTTTGTGGCGCCTGGTGAACTTCCGCCCTGGCACGCCACCGGACGTGTGCGCCGCAGTGGAAGCCGCCCTCGAAGCATCAGGACTGCTGGACGCGTGGCTCACGCCGGGCAACTCGTTCGGCCTCTCCGACCAGGACCGCTTCGCCGAACCACTGCTGGCCGGCCCCGCACCCGGCCGCACGTTGCTCGAAGTACTCGTCACCGACGACGACCGCGCCTATCGGTTCTTGGAAGGCATCGCGTTCGGTGAGACCGCGACGGGCCACACAGCAGCCGTTGGCGCTGACGGCACATGGCGCCTCGCGAACGCGCACGGCCGGTGGACCAAACCCTTCCCCACCTACATCGGCGACGACTCACGCAAACGCGCGCGGGCAGGCCGAATCGCCGAGCTCACCGGCCTGATCGAGCAGCTCGCCACCGATCTGTCCGGGGTGGACGCCGCGCTGTCGCAGATCGCTGTCCGCCGCGCGACCCTGGCCGGCGAACTGGCACGGCAGCCCTCGACCGACCCGGTGGAGATCGCCGAGGAGCAGCGCACCAAAGCGCAGTTGCGTTGCGCGGCACGAAAAGACGCCGTCGCCGCCGCGGCCCGCCGAGTGTCCGAAGTGGATGAGCTGGTCGCCGAGACGCTCCGTCTGGCCGGCAGCGACGTCCTGGTGAACCTGGACGCCGTCGCCGCGTTCGGCACCGCGGGTCACCGTTGGCTGGACGACCGTCACGACGCGTTCGCCGCGGAAGCACAGGCCGCCGAGGCGATGACCCGCTCGTCGGTGAGCAGCGCGCTGGCCGACGAAGCCGAGGAAACCGCCTCCGCACGCCAGCAGGAGGCGGCCGACGTCGCCATCACCCTGGAGACCGTCGAACGGTCCGCCGGTTCCGAGTTCCACGCCCTCGACCAGCAACTCATCTCGTTGCGCACCAAGGCACTCGAACTGGCCGAGCAACGTGAGACCTTGCAGGACAAGCAAACTTCACTCGCGCGCACCCTCGGCACGTTGGAGGAAAAGCGCAAGGTGGACACCGCGCGTGCCACCGAGGCCGCAGCCGTCAAGGAAGCAGCCGAAGAACGCCACCGCCACCTGGGCAACGGTCACCTGCCCACCGACGCCGGCGACCTGCCCGACGGCCCGGTCGACACCAGGCTGATCCGCGACGCCGAGTCGCGCCTCGGTTTGGCCGTGCACGAGGCCCAACAACAACTGGCGGGCCGCATCGACCTGTCGCTCGACCCCGACGACAACGTCACCATCCTCAGCGCAACGCTGGACGGCGCGCGCATGGGCGCCCACGCGTTGTTGGAAGCACTACAGGCCGAACGCGACCGCATGCGCACGCACATCACCGACGCCGAGCGAGACCTCTTCGACCAAACCCTCACCGGCGACACCCGACGGCACATCGCCCAGCGCATCCAGGGCGCCTCCGAGCTCGTCGACACGATGAACCAGCGCTTGGAGCGCGTCCAAACCGCGTCCAACATCCGCGTGCAGCTCGACTGGCAGGTCGACCCGCAGCTTCCGCCAGGCACCCGCGAAGCCCGCGACCTCCTGCTGCGCTCCGACCTGGACGACGCGGAACGCACTGTGCTGCACCAGTTCTTCCGCGAGCGCGTAGAGGAAGCACGCGCACACGACACCGCAATGGGCTGGGAACAACAACTCGCCCAGGTGCTCGACTACACGACGTGGCACCAGTTCGTCGTGAAGGTGGACCGCGGCGACGGCTGGGTCCCCGTCACCAAACGCGTGCACGGCGCGTTGTCCGGCGGCGAGAAGGCCATCGTGCTGCACCTGCCGTTGTTCGCCGCAGCAGCAGCGCACTACCACGCCGCACCGCACGCACCCCGCCTGATCCTGCTGGACGAGGTCTTCGTCGGCGTCGACGCGACCAACCGCGGCCAGCTACTGGAGCTGCTCGTCGCGTTCGACCTGGACCTCGTGCTCACGTCGGACCACGAGTGGTGCGACTACCGCGAGCTGACCGGCATCGCCATCCACCAGCTCACCACCGGAACCGACGGCGACGACGCGGTGACGACCGTCCGCTTCACCTGGGACGGCCACAGCCTCAAAGCCGATGACTGAACAACGCCAGCAACTCCCGCTGCTCGTCGTCGAGAGGAAACGCCGGGTTGTGCCGCGGATAGATCTCCGCGGCCTCCCACAGATGCGCGCGCACACTCGACGCGACACCGATCTTCAGGCCACGCGCCCGTAGCTCGGCCACCACACTCGCGGTGTCGAACAGGTACACGGCGCCCACGACCATCGGCTGCACGTCAGCGGCCACCTTCGGCCCGGTCAGCACGAGATAGCTGTCCGGCCCGTCCTCCCGCAGGTCGAGCAGGTTGTCGCGCTTCAGGTACCACCGGATGTTGACGGTCCGCCCGTCCGCGAACCGCCCGTCGACCCCCTTGGCCGCGTGCCGCTCCAGCTCGATGCCGAAGACCTGCGCGGCGATCCAGTCGCCGAGGTGGCCCACCTGCACGGGCCGCCGGATGCAGGCCGACAGCGCGGCGTCGATGCGGTTGCGCTCCTGGATCAGCCCGGCCACCCGCTTCACGTCGTTCACGCCCGTCCTCCCGTGGAACTGCGTTGCACCGCATAGGTGCGCAACAGCCGTGGCACCTCGAGCCGCACCGGCGAGATGTCACCGACGCGGTCCAGGCTCGACACCAACAGGCCTGCGGACGCTCGCGCGTTGCGCAACGCGGAGTGCGCGCGCGTGATGCCACCGCCGAGTTCCATCGTGCACACCCCCGAAGCCGGGAGTTCGTGTCCCAGCCGGGCGAACTCGGCGCGCAGGAACACCAGGTGGAACGGCAGGTTGTGCGCGACCAGCACGCGGCCGGACAGCCGGGCGGCGAGCTCGCCCGCGACACCGGCGAAGTCAGGCGCTCGCTGGAGGTCGGTGGCGGTGATGCCATGCCAGGCACCGAGGTCGCGTCGCGGGTTGACGAGCGTGCACCACTCGTCGGTCCGGCGCCCGGCATCGTCGACGTGCACGACCGCGACCTCG
>JAVXWK010000758.1:0-11025 GCA_032230575.1 Pseudonocardiales bacterium
CGGATCCTGTCGAAGAAGGGCCGCCACGACCTCGCGCTGTACGCGAAGGTCATCCAGATCAACCTGATCGGCACCTTCAACGTGCTGACCGTGGCGTCCGAGGCGATCGCGAAGACCGACCCGCTCGAAGACGACGCCCGCGGCGTCATCATCAACACCGCGTCGATCGCCGCGTTCGACGGCCAGATCGGCCAGGTCGCCTACGCCTCGTCCAAGGGCGGCGTCGTCGGCATGACCCTCCCGGCCGCCCGCGACCTGTCGAACGTCGGCATCCGCGTGCTGACCATCGCGCCCGGCATCGTCGACACCCCGATGCTCGCCACGGTCTCCGACGAGTTCCGCGCGGGCCTCGCCGCCGGCATCCCGTTCCCGAAGCGCCTGGCCCAGCCCACCGAGTACGCGCAGCTCGCGGTCTCGCTGGTCGAGCACGACTACCTGAACGGCGAGGTCATCCGGATGGACGGCGCTCTCCGCATGGCTCCTCGCTAGAGGTCGCCTGCGAAAGGCAGCCTGGACATGGCGTCCGAGGTCATCCACTCGCGCAGGCGGTGGGTGGCCCGGACGTCGTCCTCGTTGTACTCGAGCAGCCGCCGCCGTTGCTCGACATCGAGCTCATCACCGTTGAGCCCGACGGCCGACCGGTACCAGCGCATGGAGTTCTCGCCACCGGCCTCCGGGTCCCGCCACGTGAACCCCGCGGCCGGCGCGATGATCTTCAGGCCCTTGCCGTGCGCACACAGGAACTGCTCGCGGACGATGCCGAACAGGTCGACCCAGGAGTCCGAGTTGATGAACTCCTTGATCTGCGCCACCGTCGGGATGCCCGGCTTGCCGGCGAACCGTTCCGCCGAGCCCAGCAGCCAGCGGTTCTCGGCCAGCTCGTTGTAGCAGTAGGCCTTGAACGACAGCCCGCGTGCCTTGGCGCGCAACCGGATCCCGGTCAGCCAGGTCCAGAACTCGGCAAAGCTTCGAGCCTCGTCGTCGCACGGCAGGGCGTCCCACGTGACGAACGCGCGGTACCCGTGCTCCTCGTCGATGTCCTTTCCGGACAGCAGGCAGCCCCACATGTACGCGCCGAGATCGCCGAAGCTCTCCATGTCGACGTCGACCTCGACGTCCGCGCGCGGCACCTTCATCTCGGGCACCCGCCGCACCAGCGTGAGATCCCGCAGCCACGCCCGTGCCAGCACCACCGCGTCACCGAACGGCATGCCCACCAACTGGACCGGCCCGTCGCCCCTGGGATCCAGCTCAGCCAGTTCGTCCACAGTGGACAGCCCGGCCTTCCGCAGCGCCACCGCGTCCTCGCCGCGCACGACGAGGCTGACGTCCCGTCCCTGCTTCAGATCGTTGTCGCACGTCGGCCACCACGGACACGTCTTGCAGTCCACGATCCGCGACGGACGGGCGAGCGGATCCCGCTGGTTCGCGGCCGCCAGCGCGACGGCGAGACGATCGGAGAACCTGGCGTCGTACTCGGCCAGCGCGTTGCGGCCGCCCGGCCACGTTGGCGCCTCGAGGTCGTGCCACAGCACGACATCGGCGTCCATGCCGATCACACCACCGGTGGCGCGCCCGTGCGCCGCGTACCCGGCGGCCTGCAGCTGCCGTTGCGCGTGGGCCAGCCGAAGTTGGTCACGGGGTTGCGGCCGGACCTTGCGAAGCGGGTCCGTGCGGCTGCCACCGGGCAGAGGCATGGTCAACGGGCTCGTGCGAGCGCCCTGGCCGGGATCCGTGATCTTGTGCCGCACCACGAGCACCGGCACGTACCCGGTCGTGTCCTTGACCAGCAGGTCGATCCCGCCACGCCGCCCACCGCGAGGATCACGCGGCAACGCGGCACCCCAGATGTACTGGGCGCCCATCTCCATGGCCGCGAGCGTGACCCGTTCCCGGTCGGCACTGCGCACATCGGGCCCGCTCGGCACCTCGAAGAAGTTCGAGCCGACGATCCGTCCGAGCGCGTCCGCCACCGCGCGGCGATGGTTCGTCGCGTCCGCTTTCCGTTGTTCCGAAGCCGGATCCAGCGCCGCCTTGGGAGCGTCGCGCATATCCGGATCGTTTTCGAGGTGCACCCGCCGCCGACAACGAGTGACCACGCCGGCGTCTAGCTGCACCTGGGAAGTCACATGATGCAGGGTATGTCGCGCGTCTACCTGATGTGTCGGCAACCTGGGCAGTAAGTTTCACGTGACGGAGGAGGTGTACCCGAATGGCGCGCAAAACCGGCCATCTGATCACGCCCAAGAGGGCCAAGAACCTGGTCGGAGTGGCAAAGGTGATCGCCCCGGCCCTCATTCCGGTCCTTGCCCCGGTGATCGTCCGAGGCGCCGGCGTGCTGAGCGAGCAGTACGACCGCTATCGCGCGCGCCGCCTCGGTATCGATGTGGCGGACATCGGCAAGTACTCCGGCTATGGCGCCCGGCTGCACGCACGAATCGTCGGCTTTTCCGACTCGATGGAGCCTTTGCGCGCTTCCGACGAAGCCTGGGTTGCGAAAACCGAAGCACGACTCACTCAGCTGCTGGCCGCCGTGCGTGCTTCTGAACGCATGCCGACGGCCCGGCGCAAAGCCGCGCACCGGGCCGTCGGGACTGATCTGGACGTGCTCGAGCAGGAACTGCTCAGGCGTTTGAACGTGCGCTGACTTCCGGGGTCTTCCCGGTCACCTCGGCCACGGCCTTCACCGCCGCCTCCTCGACCACCTGCCCGGGGTCGAGGTGCGCGGTGACCTCCTCCATCACCTCGGCCACGCGCTCCTCACGCTTGATCATCGGATCCGAGCGGAGATCACGGGCCAACGAGACGCACAGACCGACCATCACGACCATGAACGGCAACGCCGCGATGATCGTGAGGTTCTGCAGCCCTGTCAGCGCGTTCGACCCGCCGACCAGCAACATCACCGCGGCGACCGCACCGGTCAGCACGCCCCAGAAGATCACCACAGGCTTCTTGGGCTGGATCGAACCCTGCTGCGAGAGCGTTCCCATCACGATCGAGGCCGCGTCCGCCCCGGACACGAAGAAGATCGCCACCAGCAGCATCACCACGACCCCGGCGACCGCGGCCAACGGGAACTGGTCCAGCAACGAGAACAGCTGCGACTCCGGAGTGGACTGTCCGGCGAGATCAACCCCGGACCGCTGCTCGAAGATCGCCGTCCCGCCCAGGATCGCGAACCACACCAGCGACACGGCGGACGGCACCAGGATCACCCCTGCCACGAACTGCTTGATCGTCCGGCCCCGCGAGATCCGCGCGATGAACATGCCGACGAACGGCGTCCAGGAGATCCACCACGCCCAGTAGAAGATCGTCCACCCGGACAGCCACGTCTCGGTCGCGTCCCCACCGGAAGCAGCGGTCCGACCTGCCATCGAAGCCAGCTCGCGGAAGTAGTCGCCCAGAGCGGTCGGCAGCAGGTTCAGGATGAAGATCGTCGGCCCGACCACGAACAGGAACAGCGCCAGCACCACGGCCAGCACCATGTTGATGTTCGACAGCCACTGGATGCCCTTCGCGACACCCGAGACGGCGGACGCGACGAACGCCACGGTCAGCACGGCGATGATCGCGACCAGTACGCCCTTGCCGACGTCACCGGCCCACCCGGCGGCCTCCAGCCCGGACCCGATCTGAAGCGCACCGAGTCCCAGCGAGGCAGCCGACCCGAACAGCGTCGCGAAGATCGCCATCACGTCGATCGCACGACCCCAGCCGGACGCCGCCCGACGTCCCAGCAGCGGCGCGAAAGCAGAGCTGATCAGCGAAGATCGCCCACGCCGGAAGCTGCTGTAGGCGATCGCGATCCCCACGATGGCGTAGATCGCCCACGGATGCAGCGTCCAGTGGAACAACGTCGTGGCCATCGCGGTCTCGAGCGGATCGCCGTCAGTTCCCGGCGGCGGCTTCACGAAGTGGGTCAACGGCTCGTTCACGCCGTAGAACATCAACCCGATGCCCATACCGGCGCTGAACATCATCGCGACCCACGAGACGGTCTTGAACTCGGGCTTCTCGTCGTCACGGCCCAGCGGGATCTTGCCGTAGCGGCTGAACGCGAGCCACAGCGCGAACACCACGAACCCCGAGGCCGAGATCACAAAGGCCCATCCCAGATTCTGGATGATCCAGGAGAGCGCTGTCTTCGAGGCAGCGGCCAACGAGTCTGTACCGACGATTCCCCAGGTCACGAACGCAAGCGTGAGACCTGCGGCAACGCCGAACACAACCCGGTCGGTACGGCCCGGCTTGTCGCATTGAACGGTCATGCGGCCCTAGTTACCCGGTCATAGACCGGGGCAAACTCCTCCGATTACCCTCACCGACGTGAGCACACGGTCGAGTGAGTTACGCACCCTGCGTGGTGCCGCACTCGCGCTGACCTCTGCAACGCTCACGATCGCCGCGCACGGACTGGGCGGCGGAGAGCTGTCGGAGTTCATCCACGCGTTGCCGCTGGTGGTGCTGATCGCGTTCGCGGCGGCGTCGCTCGCGGACAAGCGGACCGGGAAGCTCTCGGTCATCGCCGGTCTCGGTACCGCCCAGCTCGCGCAGCATCTGCTGCTGACCTGGGTGAACCACGAACACACCAACACGCTCACCGGGAAGATGTTCGTGGCGCACCTCGTCGCCGCGACGCTGACCGGCATCCTCCTGTTCCACGCGGAGAACGCCCTGTTCAGGCTGTTCGCCGCGGTCACGCGCCTGATCCCCCGCAGGCTCACGCCGCTGCCGGTCACCACGCCGCTGCGGGCGTTCACCAGCACGCCCTACGTCCGGAACGCACACCACACGGACCTGAGGCGGGCGAACGGGCGGCGCGGCCCGCCCAGTGGTTCCTGACACCCCAAATCCCCTTACCCCTTTGGCAATCAGGAGCCACAACTTCATGTCGACAAATCGATTTGGCGTGCGCGCGCTCGCCGTTCTCGGCGTTGCCGGTATCGCCGTCCTCGGCACCCCGACCATCGCATCGGCGCACGTCAGCGCCCAGCCGTCCGACTTCACCCAGGGCGGCCGCGCCACGTTCGCGTTCCGCGTCCCGAACGAGCGGGACAACGCCGGCACCACAAAGATCGAGGTGACGCTGCCGACGGACACCCCGCTCACGTCGGTGCGCACGAAGCCGCTGGCCGGCTGGAAGGCCGAGGCGGTCAAGGCCAAGCTCGACAAGCCGGTGACCATCGCGGGCAAGGAGGTCACCGAGGCGTTCAAGACGATCACCTGGACGGCCGACCCCGGCGTGAAGATCGGGATCAACGAGTACCAGGAGTTCTTCGTCGCGCTCGGCACCCTGCCCGAGGGCAAGGACAAGCTCGAACTGCCGACCAAGCAGACCTACGAGAACGGCGAGGTCGTCGACTGGTCGCAGGCCACCGGCGCCGACGGCAAGGAGCCGGAGCACCCGGCCCCCGCGCTGAAGCTCGCCCCGAAGGCGGCCGGAGCCGACGAGCACGGCGGCCACGGCACGACCCCGGCCGCTGACAGCCACGCCGACACGCACGAGGCGTCCGTCTCCAGTTCCGACAAGACCGCCCGCTACCTCGGTGGCGCCGGTCTGGCCGTCGGCGCGCTCGGCCTGGGCTTCGGTGTCGGCGCGATCCTGCGGTCGAGGCGCAAGGCATGAAGCGCGCACTAGTCGCGTTCCTGTTCGCTGGTGCGGCCGTGCTCGTCACGGCCGCCCCCGCGGCGGCGCACAACGCACTGATCAGCAGCGACCCGAAGGACAAGACCTCGCTGGAGGCCGGTCCGTCGACGGTCACGCTGACGTTCGACCAGGACGTGCAGGGCGGTCAGGGCATCAACACGATCTCGGTCGTCGACGCCGACGGTGGCCACTACGAGGTCGCGGGCGATCCGACGATCAAGGACACCGCGGTGTCCGCCAAGATCAACGCGCTCGGCAAGGCAGGGCAGTACAAGATCGGCTACCGCATCCTGTCCGCGGACGGCCACCCCGTCTCCGGTGAGCTGACGTTCACGCTGACCAAGGACGGCACCGGAACGCCTCGCCAGGTCGAGGCCACCGGCACGGCTGACAGCGGTTCGAGCGACGGCCTGCCCATCTGGGTGTGGATCGTCGGCGCCGTGGTGCTGCTCGGCGGTGGCGTGTTCTTCGCCCTGCGCGGTGGCGGAGGCGCGAAGGCATGAGCGACGTCCGGACCGCCGCCCCCTCCCACTACCGCGTGCTCGCCGGGCTCATCCTCGGCGCACTCGCGGGCATCGCGTTCGGCCTCGTGCTGGCACCACCCGTCGTGGTCGCCGGGGTCGTCGACGCCGGGGCGGCGGTCCGGTACGGCATTCCGGTCACGCGGGTGCTGCTCGACGTCTCGGCGACCATCGTCGTCGGGCTGTCGATCCTGCCGAAGCTGCTCGGCTTCGACCGGCCCACCCACACCGAACCGGTGATGCGCCTCGCCCGGCCCGGCGCGGTCATCGCCGCGGCCGTCTGGGTGATCACGGCGTTGCTGGCGATCGTGCTGCAGGCCGCTGAGCTGCGGCCGGGCAGCAAGGTCAGCATCGCCAACGCCCTCGACTACATCGCGAACGTCGGTGCCGGGAAGGGCCTGTTGTTCAGCGCGGTCTGCGCGTTCGTCTACCTGATCATCGGCGTGATGGCCGTCCGCCGCGGCGAGTCCGTGCCCGCTGAGCTGCGGATTCTCATCTCGATGTTCGGGCTGCTGCCGATTCCGGTGACCGGGCACGCCTCCAACTGGAAGTACCACGACTACTCGATGGTCTCCATGGAGCTGCACGTGCTGGGCGCGGCGGCCTGGGCGGGCGGGCTCGGCGCGTTGATGGCACTGGTCGCCTACCGCAAGGGGCTGCTGGCGGCCGCGCTGCCGAAGTTCTCCAAGGTCGCGACCATCAGCCTGATCGTCGTCGCGGTGACCGGCCTGTTCAACGGGCTGCTGGAGCTGATCCTCAACCCGGTCGTGCCGTTCCCGCAGTCGCTGGTCACGACCGGCTACGGGTTGTTGTTCATCGGCAAGGCGATCTGCGCCGGGCTGATCGGGCTGCTCGGCGCGCACATCCGGTGGCGGTTGCTGCCGAGGATCTCCCAGCACAAGGTCACCGCGATCGTGCAGTGGGCGATTCTGGAAGTGACGATCATGGGCGTGGCGTTCGGTCTCGCCGTGGTGCTCAGCCGGGCACCCGTCAGCTGAACCCGATCGCGACCCTGACAAGGTCGGCAACGGCACGTGACCTGCTGTGGGGCGGCCAGGCGATCACCGTCGTCACCTTCGGCGCGTCCACGACCGGCACCGCGGCCAGGCCTTCGGCCAAACCCTCGCGGACGACCTCCGGCATGACCGCGACCGCACGTCCGAGCGCGATCATCTGGAACAGCTGCGTCAGGTTGTGCACCTCGACGCCGTCACCGGGAAGGTAGGTGCCGTCGGGCTCCGGCCAGCGCGCGAGCTCCGGCAGGTCGATGACGTCGGCCATCCGCAGCTGCGCCGCGCCGGCCAGTGGATGCGAGGTGGCGAGGACCGCGAACTGGCTCTCGGTGCGCAGCACCTCGACGTCGAGGCCGGCGGTCGAGTCGTACGGCTCGTGCAGGATGGCCACGTCGGCCCGGCCGTCGAACAGCGGTTGCCGGGTGTGGGCCTCGCACAGCAACAGGTCGACGGCGACCGCACCGGGTTCGGCGGCGTAGGCGTCGAGCAGCTTCGCCAGCAGCTCGCGGGAACCGCCTGCCTTGGCGGCCAGCACCAGCGAAGGCCGGTCGACGGTCCGGGTACGCCTCTCGGCCGCGGCGACCGCCCCGAGGATCGCCCTTCCCTCAGCCAGCAGCACCGCTCCCGCGTCGGTCAGCGAGACCCTGCGGCTGGTGCGGGTCAGCAACGCGACGCCGAGCCGTTGTTCGAGCTGGGCGATCGTCCGCGACAACGGCGGCTGGGCGATGCCGAGCCGGTCGGCGGCCCGGCCGAAGTGCAGTTCTTCCGCGACCGCGACGAAGTACCGGAGCTCTCGGGTCTCCACCGCACCACCGTATCGATATCAGCCGGGTATCGCTGCCAGACCGAAGTGATGTTGGTTCTGACGACACCGCCGACCACGATCAAATGCATGAGCGAACAGACGATCGCGCTGGTCACCGGCGCGAACAAGGGCATCGGGTACGAGATCGCGGCGGGGCTGGGTGCCTTGGGGATGAGCGTCGGAGTCGGCGCGCGGGACCGTCAGCGAGGCGAGGAAGCAGCCGCGAAACTGTGCGCAGAGGGCGTTGACGCGTTCTTCGTACCGTTGGACGTGACCGACGACGAGAGCGCCATCGAAGCAGCAGCGCTGTTCGAGGAGCGGTTCGGCCGGCTCGACGTGCTGGTCAACAACGCCGCGATCGCCGGAGGGTGGCCGGACCAGCCGTCGACCGCCACGCCGGAGAGCATCAGGACGGTGGTCGAAACCAACGTGATCGGCGTCGTCCGGGTCACCAACGCGCTGTTGCCGCTGCTGAGCCGCTCGACACGGCCGCGAATCGTGAACATGTCGAGCCACGTCGCGTCACTGACCTTGCAGAGCACACCGGGCCGCGGCCTCGGCGGGGTCAGCGGGACCTACTCGCCGTCGAATACCTACCCGAACGCGATCACCGTCCAGTACGCCAAGGAACTGGAGAACATGAAGGTCAACGGAGCGTGCCCCGGATACGTGGCGACCGATCTCAACGGCTTCCAGGGGACCGACACACCCGCGGAGGGAGCCAGGATCGCGATCAGGCTGGCCACCCTGCCCGACGACGGTCCGACCGGAGGCCTCTACGACCACAGCGGGCCGGTGCCCTGGTGATTGTTCAACGTGAAACATCCGCGCACTCGGTGAGTGGTCCGATCGGCGCGACGAGCTGCGCGCGAATGGACTAGTCGGTGATCAGTCGAGCCGAAGATTCTTCACGCATGCGCGCCAGCCGGTTCATCGTCCGCTGACCGCGGCGGTCCAGCTCACGACTGTCGATCCAGCCCTGCGCGTAGTAGCGGTAGTCCTGGGCGAGGGCCACCAACTCCGCGAGGTAGTCGGCTGACCTGCGCCGACGCTCCTCGTCGAACCCCGCCAGCAGCGGCAACTGGGTGTCCACCACCTCGTCGAGCAACTGCGCGGACCGCAGCGCTCTCTTGGAACGCCACCTCCGAGTAAGGCTCACGCGCCGCACCTCGTCCTTCGCCCCGACCTGCCGCACCTTAGGCGTGGATTTCTCGCCCGTCGATGCTGCATTCGTGGGAGAAGGTCCTGGCGTTACCGGTTCGTGTCCCACACCATCCAATAGGGGTGCTATAGGACCCAAACGAGATGCGACTAGGCGGCCGACTCGGTGCCGGTGAAGCGGGCGACGCGGTCCGCGAGCTCGCGGGCCTCGGGGTTGTTGCGGCGCTTCTCGGCCTCCTGGCGAAGCGGCTCCATGCGCTGCTTCGTGCGCACCGACTTGAGGCTTTCCGACAGGTCGACGGCCTGGCGACCGATCTTGGCGCCGTGGTCGATGTCGCCCTCGAGCAGGTGGTTGATCGCCATCGAGGTCAGGTTGAACGAGCGGCTGCGCGCGTACTCGTCACCGAAGTTGTTGATCGCCTTGGACAGCGCCGGGATGGCGGTCCTCGTGTACTTGGCGTCCACCGTCTGTGCCAGCTCCGTGTGCACCGTGCCGATCATGGACGAGAGGTCGATCTCGTTGAAGAACTTGGCCCAGGCAGGGGCTTCGGTGACGTTCGCGCGGGAGAACTCGTCGCGCGCCCGGCCGAGCAGCTTCAGCGCCTGCTCGTCGGAACCCATCTTCGCGTAGGCCCAGGCCTCGTTCGCGCACAGGATGCCCACGGCCAGTTCGGAACCCGAGTTCTGCGCGGCCAGCTGACCCAGCTGGAACACCTTCAGCGCGTCGTCGGGGGCGTTCTGGTGCAAGTAGACGCGACCCATGCGGTACAGGATGTTCGCCATCAGCGCCTCGTTCTCGCCCTGCTTGGCGAGGTCGAGCGCCTGACCGAAGTGGTTGCGGGCCGAGTCCATCAGGCCCGTGTCGAACGACGTCCACCCGGCGAGGTTGTGCAGGTCGGCCAGCGCGACGTAGAGGCGCTGGCGGACGACGTCCGTCGAGTTCGCACCGAGCATCTGCTGTCCCCAGGACAGCTGGGCGACCACCGCGTCGCGGCAGGAACCGCCGCCGTACTGGTAGTCCAACGCACGCAGAGCCCGCGTCGCCGCTTCGACCTGGCGCACATCGGTCATGCCGATGCGTCCCGGAGCCGGAGTCTGTGTGGGGTGAGAAACCCACGACCCGGAGTCCGCTCCGAACACGGCCGCGCCCACTGTCACGGCGGCGGCGTGCGCGAGGAACTTCCGACGCTTCACCGACTCGTCCTCCTCAGGATGGGGTGAGTCCGCGGTTGCGGCCACCCTCACTGCCGTTGTCTCGTCATAGGCGAGACCCATGTATCCACGTGGGACACCCAAGCCAATGGCGATCCGGGTCAGGACGTCGTATGCCATCACCTGGCGTCCCTTGAGGATCTCCGAGACCTCGGACTGCGACTGCCCAGTGAGCGCCGCGATCTGGCGCTGGGACACGCCGTGCCTTCGGAGCAGCCGGTAGACCGAGCTGATCTCTCGTCGGGCCAGTGCGTCCCGCATCTCCTGCTGGTCCCACACCTCGGCGGGGATCGGAGAGCCCTGGGAACTCATGGTGTTCATCGCGCACCCTCACAGTCCGTTGGGCGTCATCGGCAGACTAGGGGCAGGTCCCCGAGTCGAGAAGTCCTCTTCGGCGGAGCTGATCGGCTCTACCGAATACCGCTTACCGCTCACCGTAAGACTTCCACCGGTCAGCGCTGTGACGTCCCGTTCCGGCATGAATCATCGCAATCTAGATTCCGGTAAGCGAGTGAGCACGGAGAGGAACGACCAATCGTGGACAGCTCCTCCCCTGGCTCCACCTCCATTGTGGAGACGGGTGACACCGAATCCACATGGCGCGGCATGACCGGGCAACGTCGGACGTGGCAGATCAGCTGCGGCGACGTGGTCGACCGG
>JAVXWK010000762.1:0-7311 GCA_032230575.1 Pseudonocardiales bacterium
CCTCGTGAAGGGCGACGACGGGTACCACCTGGGCGCGCGCATCGTCGCCCTGCTCCCCGGCCTCTCCCAGGAGCAGGCCGACGACCTGGCCGGCCAGGCACACGCACGCTGCCCGTACTCCAAGGCCACCCGCGGCAACATCGACGTGGAAGTCACCGCCAAGGTCTGACCCAGGCGAAAAGAGGGGGATGCCGCCGCGGCATCCCCCTCTTTCGTTGCTGTCAGGCCGAAGCAGCGGCCTTCGCGGCCAGCGGCAGGGCCGAGGCGATCCGGTCCAACGCGCTGTCGTCGTGCGCGGCGGACAGGAACCACGACTCCAGAGCCGACGGCGGCAGGTAGACGCCCTGGTTCAGCATCGCGTGGAAGAACGCGTTGTAGCGGAACGTCTCACTGGCCTTGGCCTCGTCGAAGTCCGTCACCGGCTCGGCGGAGAAGAACACCGAGAACATGTTCCCGCTGTGCTGCAACTGGTGTTCGACACCCTCGCGAGCCAGCGCGTCCGAGATCATCCCGCCGACCACCGTGGCCGTCGCGTCGAGGTGCGTGTACACCTCGGGCGTGCAGTGCCGCAGCGTCGCCAGACCCGCTGCCGTGGCAACGGGATTCCCGGACAACGTGCCCGCCTGGTACACCGGACCGGCCGGGGCGAGGTGCCCCATCACGTCGGCACGGCCGCCGAACGCCGCCGCCGGGAACCCGCCGCCCATCACCTTGCCGAAGGTGAAGAGGTCGGCGGCAACACCTTCGCGTCCGTACCAACCCGCACGCGAGAGCCGGAACCCGGTCATCACCTCGTCCGAGATCAGCAGCGCACCGAACGCGGACGTCAGCTCCCGCAACCCGGCGGTGAAGCCAGGCGCGGGCGGGATGACGCCCATGTTGCCCGGTGACGCCTCGGTGATCACGCAGGCGATCGTGTCCGGGTTCTCCACGAACGCCGCGCGCACGGCGTCGAGGTCGTTGTACGGCAACACAATCGTGTCGCTCGCCTGCGCTCCCGTGACACCCGGGGTGTCCGGCAGGGCGAACGTGGCGACACCCGAGCCCGCCGCGGCCAGCAGCGCGTCGACGTGGCCGTGGTAGCAGCCCGCGAACTTGATCACCTTGGTGCGGCCGGTGAAACCGCGCGCCAGGCGGATCGCGGACATCGTCGCCTCGGTGCCGGAGCTGACCAGCCGCACCGACTCCACCGGAGCCACGCGCGCCACGATCTCCTCGGCCAGCAGGACCTCGTTCAGCGTCGGAGTGCCGAACGACGTGCCGTGGCCGATCGCGTCGTACACGGCCTCCTGCACCGCCGGGTGGGCGTGGCCGAGGATCATCGGGCCCCACGAGCAGATCAGGTCCACGTACTCGCGGCCGTCGGCGTCGGTGATGTACGCGCCCTTGCCGCTCTTCATGAACCGCGGCGTGCCACCGACCGCCCGGAACGCGCGCACCGGCGAGTTGACGCCACCCGGCACGGTCTTCTGGGCGCGCGAGAACAGCGCGTCCGACTCGGGAGCCGCGGCCGGTTTGCCGATATCCACAATGGACAGAGTCATGTCACGCCTCCTTGGCGATCACGTGAGCGGCGTCGAGGATCCTGGTCCCCGACTCCAGCACTCGAACGGGGTTGAGGTCGAGCTCGAACCCGCCCTCCCAGCCGGACACCAGCGCCGCAACGGTTTCCAGCGTCTTCACCAGCGAAGGGACATCAGCGGCGGCACGGCCACGCGCGCCGTCGAGCAACGCCTTGCCGCGCAACTCGCCGACCATCTGCGCCGCGTCACCGGGGGCAAGAGGCAGCAACCGGGACGTCGCGTCGTCCAGTGCCTCGGTGAAGATGCCGCCGAGACCCAGCGTCAGCACCGGGCCGAGGTCGGAGGTGTGCACGCCGACGATCACCTCGACGCCCTCGCCGACCAGTTCCTCGACCAGCACCCCACCACCGAACGCCGAGAGCTCGTCGAACGCGCCGGCCGCATCCGCCGAAGCGACCCCGACCTTCACCGCGCCGACATCGGTCTTGTGCACCAGGCCGGGCACGACCGCCTTGAACACCGCGGTCCCACCGACCTCGTCCACCACGGCCTTGGCCTCGGAGGCCGACGCCACCACGCGCCCGACCGGCACCGACAAACCGGCATCGGACAGCAGCGCCTTCAGCTCCGGCTCGGTCAGCTCGGCAGCAGGAGCAGCAACTCCCAAGCCTGCCAGCACATCCGTCGAACGCGGCTTGCTCACCTGCCACAGCGCGGCCGCGGCACGCACGGCACGCGCGGGCGACGGGTAGTCCGGCAGACCTGCCTCCCGCAGCGTCGCGCGGGCGTTCGGGGCGAGGAAGTCCGCGCCGGTGCGGGACACCAGCACCGGCTTGCCGGACTTCTCCGCCACCTTGGCCAGCGCCCGAACGGCCTTGTCGACGTCGCCGTCGGTCATCACGCAGAAGCAGCCGATGATCATGTCGACCGTGTCGTCGGCGGCGATGACCTCCAGCGAGCGGTCGAACAGCGACGGGTCGCTCAGCACCGCGGCCGTGATGTCGACCGGGTTGTTCGCGGAACCGAAGCTGGGGATGATCTCGGCCAGCGCGGCCCGCGTCTCGTCCTTCAACGGCGTCAGCTCAAGCCCCTGCGCCACCACGTCGTCCGCGGCGAGGATGCCCGAACCACCGGACGTCGTGACGACCGCGACCCGCGGGCCGGCCGGACGACGCGGCGTGGTGAAGGCGTCACCGGCGTCCAGCAGCTCGTCGATGTCCCCCGCCCGCACGATGCCGAACTGCCGCAGTGCCGCGTCCAGCACGCGGTCGTCCGTGGCCAGCGCACCGGTGTGGGACGCCGCCGCCCGGCCGCCTTCCTCACTGCGACCCGACTTCAGCAACGCCACCGGCTTGCCGGAAGCCGCCAGCGAGCGCAGAGCCTCGACGTCCGGCACGTTCTCCAGGTAGCCGAGCAACCCGGTGCACGTGGGTTCCGCAGCCAGCTCCGCCAGCACCTCCAGCGCGGAGACGTCGGCGTCGTTACCGGTGGTGATCACCCAGCCGGGCCGCTGCCCGCGCTCGATGCCCAGCGACGCCGCACCGAAGCCCAGCGCGCCGCTCTGCGACACGATCCCGAGCCCGCCCGGCTCCAGCGACACCACGGCCTCGGCGGAGAACAACGGGCTGAACGTGGCCATGACCTTGTTGCCGAAGCCGACCGCGCCGATGCAGTTCGGGCCGATCAGCCGCAGCTCACCGGCACGAGCTCGTGCCACGGTCTCGGCCTGCAGAGCCGCGCCTTCGTCGCCCGTCTCCGCGAAACCCGAGGAGGCGATGATCGCGACCTTGATCCCGGCGGCCACGCAGTCGTCGACGGCGGCGGGCACGCGGTCGGCCGACACCACGATGAACGCGAGGTCGATCGGGCCCGGCGCCTCCAGCACCGAGGTGTAGGCCTGGTACCCGAGGATGGTGCCGCCCTTGGGGTTGATCGGCAGGACGCGGCCGGGGTAGCCGTACCGCCGCAGGTACGCGACGGGCTTGCGGCCCAGCGCGCCCTCGCGTTCGGTCGCGCCGATGACCGCGACGGACTCGGCGTTCCACAACAGGGACAGCTCACTCATGCGACAACCTCACTCGGTTCGCCGGGAACGTCGAACAACTTCCCCAGCACTTCCACGTACTGGGAGCCATCAGGGGCTCCCGCCAGCTCACGAGCCCGCACAGTGGGGCCGTGCAACACCTTCTCGACGATCCGGTGCACCGACAGGGTGATCTCGGAGCGGTGCTGCTCGTCGAACGCCGGCACCTTCCGGAACAACCGCCCCAGCTCGGCCTCGGCCGTCGTCGACGCGACGGTCCGCAGCTTCACCAGAGCCGGCGCCACCTTCGCGGCCCGTTGCGCTGCCAGGAACCCCTCGACCTCACCCTCGATCAACGACCGCACCGAGGCCACACTGGACAGTGCCGCCTCATCGGGACCGTTGCCCGCCAACGTCTCCAGGTCGACCAGCGACACCCCGTCGACCTTGGCCACGTCACCGGCGATGTTGCGCGGCAAGGCCAGGTCGAGCAGGAACAACGGCGAACCGTCGCGGTGCCGCACGGCCTCCTCGGCGTCCGCAGAGGTCAGCAACGCCCCGTTGCCACCGATGCAGGTCACGACGAGATCGACCCTGGCGAGCAACGACGGCAGCTCGTCGAGCCCGTAGCCGTTGCCCCCAGTGGTTTCCGCGAGCCTGGCCGCCTTCTCCGGCGTCCGGTTCGCCACGTCGATGCGCGCCAGTCCGCTGCCGCGCAACGCCGCCACGACCACGCCGGCCATCGTGCCGGCGCCGACCACCAGCGCCGACCGGCCGGACATCGCGCCGACGACGTGCTCCAGCGCGGAAAGCCCCACCGTGGCCAGGGAACGCCCGGCCCGGTTGATGTCGGTCTCGGTCCGCACCCGCTTACCGATGCGGATCGCGGACTGCACCAGCTGGTTGATCAGCGGACCTGCGGTGCCCAACCTGCGAGCACGGTCCAGCGCGTCCTTGACCTGGCCGAGGATCTGGTCCTCGCCGATGACGATCGACTCCAGGCCGCTCGACACCGAGTACAGGTGCCGCACCGCGTCCGCGCCCTCGTGCTGGTACAGGAACCGCTCAGCGTCCTCGGTGGACAGGCCGAGCCGTTCGACCAGCTTCGAGCGCAACAGAGCGGCAGCGGAGTCGGCCTGCTTCTCGACGTAGAACTCCATGCGATTGCACGTCGACAGCGCGTAGACGGCACCGAACTCGTCGGCCGCGTTGAGCTCCCCGAGCACCGCGTCCAGGTCCTCGCCCGAGATCACCACGCGTTCCAGCACGTCGACCGGGGCCGAGGAGTGGCTGATGCCCAGCAGGGTCAGCTTGACGTCTCCCACGCTCACCGCTCCAGACGTGTGGCGAACTCGGTCGCCCAGTAGCTGATGATGATCGACGCACCGGCGCGCCGGATGGAGTTGAGGCTTTCCAGCACGACCTGGTCGCGGTCGAGCCAGCCCTTCGCGGCGGCGGCCTCGATCATCGAGTACTCACCCGAGACCTGGTACGCCGCAACGGGAACGTCGACGTGCTCGGCGACGAGGCGGACGATGTCGAGGTAGGCACCGGCCGGCTTGACCATCACGAAGTCCGCGCCCTCGGCCAGGTCCAGGTCGACCTCGCGCAGCGACTCGCGGATGTTGCCGGGAACCTGCTGGTACGCGCGGCGGTTGCCCTTCAGCGAAGACTCCACGGCGTCGCGGAACGGGCCGTAGAACGCCGAGGCGTACTTCGCCGAGTAACCCATGATCGGCACGTGCGGGAACCCGGCGGCGTCGAGCTTCGCGCGGATCCTGCCGACCTGGCCGTCCATCATGGCGCTCGGGGCGATCACGTGCGCGCCCGCTTCTGCCTGCACGACAGCCATGTCCGCGAGGCGTTCGATGCTGGCGTCGTTGTCTACGTCGCCGTCCGGGCCGAGCACGCCGGTGTGGCCGTGGTCGGTGTACTCGTCGAGGTTCACGTCGCCGATCACGACGGTCGCGTCGCCGACCTCGTCGACGACGTCGCGCAACGCCACCTGCAGGATGCCGTCGGGGTCGGTCGCGCCGAGGCCCAGCGGGTCCTTCTCAACGGGGATGCCGAACAGCAGCAGGCCACCGACACCCGCGCTCACGGCCTCCGCGGCGGCTTTGCGCAGCGACTCGCGGGTGTGCTGGTAGACGCCGGGCATCGAGCTGATCTCGCGCGGCTGGTCGATGCCCTCGCGCAGGAACAGCGGCTGGATCAGGTTGCTCGGGTGCAGGCGGGTCTCGGTGGCGAGCCGGCGCAGGGCGGGCGTGCGACGGAGCCTGCGGGGACGGGCGACGGGGAACTGGGACGACATCACAGAGCCTTTCCGAGGAAGACGTTCTCGACGTGCTCGGTGAGCGCGTCGGAGGGGCGGCGGAACCAGTAGCCCGCCGTGGAGCGCTGAACCACTCCGAGCCGGTTGAGGTCCACCGCGAGCTCCGCCTGGCGGACGAGGAGTCCGGCGGGGTCGATCACCGGGACGCCGTGCAGCTCCTTGGTGCCGAGAGCCCAGAAGATCTCCGCCGGGATGCCCTCGCCGGGGATCAGCACCTGGGCACCCTTGTCGACTGCCTTCTTCGCGGCCGCGTCGAACACCTCGACGAACCGGTCGAAGTCGCCCTCGAGCGCCTGCCGCACGGCCTCGTGTCCGTCGTCGACGAGCTCGTAGGCGGCGAGACGGCTGGAGAGGCCGTAGCGCTCGATGTTCTCGGTGATGATCTCGCGCAACGCCGGCATGAAGCCGAGGACGCCGAACCGGTAGCCGAGCATCGCCGAGTAGAAGAAGCTCGTCTCGCCGTAGCCCAGCGTCGGGATGGAAGTCTGCGCACGGCCGTCGTGCAGGCCGGGGTCCTGGCCGGCGGCGATCACCCACGCGTCGAAGCCCTGCCGCTCGGCTTCCACCGCGCCACGGGCGAAGTGGGCGTTGAAGTGGATCTGCAACGCGCCGAACTTCACCAGGTCGAACGGCAGCTCGGTGTCGTAGGTGTTCTCCGGCAACGTCTTGATGACGATCTCGGTGCCGGGCGAGGCGACCTCGGCGAGGTGCTTGCGGTACCACTCGTCGAGCAGCGGCAGGCGGCCCTCGACGGTGTGCTTGTGGAACCAGATCTTCATGGGGCAGCGGATCCTTCGAGTAGTGGCACCGAGTCGAGCATCGATGCCTGGACGAGGTACTGCGCCGCTTCGGCCGGATCGCTCGCGGTGGCGGCGAGTTGGCGCACCGCGGCGTCGACGCTGCCCGCCTGTCCGTCCACTCCGGACACGCGTGCCTCGCTGCGCGGGATGACGTGGTCGGTGACCACGTTCCGGCGGCGCCGCGCGGCTTCGTCGAGCAGTGCGTTGCCGTGGTCGCCGTTGACCACAAAGGACAGAGTGGTGGCTAGATCAACCGCGTCGTGGATGCCGCAGTTCATGTTCATGCCACCGGCGGTGGACGTGAGGTGGGCGGCGTCGCCCGCGAACAGCACGCGTCCGACCTTGTAGTTGTCGATCACGCGGCGGGAGGTGCGGTACGTGTGTGCCTCGCGCACCTCGATCCGCTCTGCCAGTGTCGGCAGCGCCTTGTGCAGCAACGCTTCCGCAGAGATGTCGGCGTTGTGCGGCAGGCGGAGGATCACCCGCCAGTGGTCCGGCAGGCCGAGCACGCTGCACGACTGGACCGGGTCGCGGAAGTACGTCATCGGCGACAGGCCCGGCAGCAACCGGTCCAGCTCCGTGGTCGTGATGACGCGCAACGCGTAGGTCGGGTACTCGGTGCCCGGGAAGTCC
>JAVXWK010000773.1:0-7475 GCA_032230575.1 Pseudonocardiales bacterium
GCCCGCCGGGCGGAGGGGCGCCGAACGCGTAGGCGCCCGTCAGGTGGAGAGTCGCCAACCGGCGTCCGAAGGTCACGGCTGCCTGAAGATTTGGCGTGCCGTGCGGGATTTCGTCGATCACCAGCAGTCCGTCGGACGCCGAGTGCACGACAGGGACCGGCGGACCACCGGAAACCCGCAGCCAGCGCAGGCCGGCCGCCTCGGCAGCGGTGGCCGCGGGCGACTGGCGTTTCGTCCTCAGAGCTGCTCGCGGACCCACGAGATCAGCCCCGGCATCGCCGCCTCGATCATCACCAGCACGTCCGTGAACCCCGAACGGTCGCCGTAGCAGGGATCAGGTACGTCCACGTCATCGGCATCCGGGTCGAACGAACGCAGCAACCGGACGCGATCAGGATCCGCCATCCGGCGCAACGCACGCGCGTGTCCGGAGTCAAGTGCGATCAGCAGATCGGCGTCCAGGTGATCGGAACCGACCTGCGCGGCCACGTGCGAGGTGGGATATCCGTTGTCCGCCAACGTCTTCAGCGCCCGCGGGTCGGCCGGGTCGCCCACGTGCCACCCGCCGGTTCCCGCGCTGGACACGGTGACGAAAGACGACAATCCTTCGCGCGACAGCCATTCTTCGAAGACGAGCGCTGCCATGGGGGACCGGCAGATGTTGCCGGTGCAGACAAAGGCGACCTTCACACGCCACACGGTAACGCTCAACCGCTGTCACAAGATGTACGGACAAACGACATGGAGGCCGCCCATGCAGACAGGTACCGACGTGCCCCCGCAACGGGAGATCATCGGATGTACCGACGCCCTCGGGCGCCGTCGTGCGTTCGAGGTGTACCTCAACGAGAAGGGTCGCGTCTGCTTCCGCACCCCGCCCGGTGAGTCGGCGCAGCTCGACGCTTTCCAGCTGGACGAGCTGATCAGCCACCTGACTGAGCTCCGTCGCTACATGCAGTGACGCGCCCGTCTGAGCTGGTCGCCTAGAATCGCCGCGATGACCAGCCCAGACCTGCGCCACCACGGTGACGTCGATGCCGCACCGGGCCTCGCCGACTTCGCCGTCAACGTGCGGGTGCCGCGCCCGCCGCGTTGGCTGCGCGACCGGCTGGCCGGTGCGCTCGACGACCTCGGGCGTTACCCCTCCAAGCAGGCCGAACAAGACGCACGTGAGGCCGTCGCACGCCGTCACGGGCGCTCGCCCGACGAGGTTCTGCTGCTCAACGGTGCCGCGGAGGGCTTCGCGCTGCTGCCGAAGCTCTCCCCGCGCCGCGTCGCCATCGTGCATCCCGGCTTCACCGAGCCCGAAGTGGCCTTCCGCGATGCCGGAATTCCGATCGACCACGTGCTGCTCAGTGGCGATTTCACGCTGAACGGGCCGTTCCCGGACGTCGACCTCACCGTCATCGGCAACCCGACGAATCCCACGTCGGTGCTGCACTCGCGCGAGTCACTCAAGGCCCTGCCCGGCAAGCTCGTGGTCGACGAGGCGTTCATGGACGCCGTGCCGGGCGAACCGGAGTCGCTCGCGCACGACCCCGACGTGCTGGTGCTGCGCAGCCTCACCAAGACGTGGGGCCTGGCGGGGCTGCGAGCCGGCTACTTCCTCGGCGACCAGGAGACGCTCGCGAAGCTGGCCCACGGACGCCCGCACTGGCCCGTCGGCAGCCTGACGCTCGAAGCGATCACGGCGTGCTGCGAACAGGAAGCCCTGGACGCCTCGGAACGGTTCGCGAGAGAAGCCGAAGAGCACGCCGCCTACGCGACACAACAGCTCGAAGACCTGGTCGTCGTACCCCCGAAAGCGCCGTTCGTGCTGATCAGAGTGCCGAGAGGCACGCGTGAGGCGTTGCGGGACAAGGGGATCGCGGCACGGCGCTGCGACACGTTCCCCGGCCTCGACGACACGTACCTGCGCGTGGCGATCCGGCCGCCGGAGGAGTTCGCGGTGTTCGTGGACGCGCTGCGGGTAGCGATGGAGGAACTGGCGTGAAGCTCGCCGACGTGATCGTGGCGCTGGAGACCGCGTATCCGCCGAAGACCGCCGAGAAGTGGGACGCGGTAGGTCTGGTCTGCGGTGATCCGGACGAGGATGTCACCCGCGTACTGGTCTGCGTCGACCCAACCCAGTCCACAGTGGACGAGGCGGTCGAGCAGAACGCGCAACTGCTGCTCGCCCACCACCCGCTGCTTCTCCGCGGCGTCAACGGAGTTCCTGCCGACGACCCCAAGGGTGCGTTGGTGCACAAGCTGATCCGGAACCGCGCCGCCTTGTACTGCGCCCACACCAACGCCGACAGCGCGCTGCCAGGTGTCTCGGACGCGCTCGCGCACGCCATCGGCCTCGCGGTCACCGGCCCGCTCGAAGCGGCGGAGCCGGATGGTGACACCGGAACGGGTCGTATCGGCGAGCTGCCGGAAGCCGAACCGCTGCGCGTCTTCGCCCAGCGCGTGGCCGACGCGCTGCCGGTCACCGTCCAGGGCGTGCGCGCCGCTGGTGATCCGGAACGCCTGATCAAGAGGGTCGCGGTGTGCGGCGGCGCGGGCGACAGCTTCCTCGCCACCGCGAAGCGAGCCGGTGTCGACGCCTACGTGACGGCCGACCTGCGTCACCACCCGGCGAGCGAGCACGTCGAGTCCGGCGGGCCCGCGTTGGTGGACGTGGCGCACTGGGCCAGCGAGTGGCCGTGGTGCGAGCAGGCGGCGGAGATCCTGCGAGCTGCCTTCGGCGGTAGGGTCGACGTACTCGTCTCCACTCGACGGACCGATCCGTGGACCGTCGGTGCGACGAGCTCAGCAGCAGGAGGACATGCGTGAAAGCCGATCCCGCAGTGCAGCGCAGGCTGCTCGACCTGGCGCAGGTCGACGCCGAACTGGCGCGTGTCACCCACCGTCGCCGCACGCTGCCCGAAATCGCGGAGATCGCCGAGGCCGAGAAGCAGCTGCGCGCGAAGCAGGACGCGCTGGTGGCCATCGAGACGACCCTCACAGACCTCGACCGCGACGTGAAGCGCCAGGAGACCGAGATCGACCAGGTCCGCGCCCGCGAGGAACGCGACCGCAAGCTGATGCAGTCCGGCTCGGTCGGCGCCAAGCAGCTCACCGACCTCGAGCACGAGCTCGCCACCCTCCAGCGCCGCCAGGGCGTTCTCGAAGACGACCTCCTGGAGTTGATGGAACGCCGCGAGGCCGTCGAGGCCGACGTCTCCTTCGCCCGCGTGGAGCTCGGCAAGTCCCGCGAGAACCACGAGGACGCCACCCGCCGTCGCGACGCGGCCCTGGCCGACCTGGACGCGACCGAGTCGCGTCGCACCGCCGACCGCTCGACGATGTCCAAGGGCTTCCCGGACGACCTGCTGAAGGCCTACGACCGCCAGCGCGAGCAGCGCGGCATCGGCGCGGCCCTCATCCAGTCCCGCCGCTGCGGCGCCTGCCGGATCGAGCTGGACCGCAACGCGGTGTCGAAGCTCAAGGACGCCGCGGCCGACGAGGTCGTGCGTTGCGAGGAATGCGGCGCCATTCTGGTCCGCACCTCGGAATCGGGTCTCTGAGCGTTTGTAGGGGACGTGTAGAGCGCCTGGCTAGCTTCCTCCCGTAAATCGTGTCTCGGGAGGTAGACGTGCTGCGCAAGACTTTGTCCCTGGCCGCCGCTGTGGCGATGCTGGCCCTGGCCGCTCCCACAGCGTCGGCGGCCACCAGCGTCAGCTTCACACCGCAATCCGTCCTCGGTCCCGGCGTGCCGAGAGACGGCAGCCGCACCGACCAGAACGTCGTGGCGCTCGGCTCGGTCACGCTGGACCTGACCGCCACCCAGTCCGCGCAGGTCGTGTCGGTGATGCGGGTGAACTCCGCGACCGTCCGCACCCTGTTCGACAACGAGATCGTCTGCACCTGGCCCGGTGGTGGCAAGAACGCCGTGCTGGGCCAGAACGTCTACCAGAAGGGCGGCGCCGCGCCCCAGTGGGAGGACCTGACGCTGACCACGAGCCAGCTCGTCCGCCCCGGTGTCGCCGCCCGCGTCACCTGCACCGCCTACATCCGCACGGCCTCGCTGGGCTGGGACGACTCGACGGTCGACCTGGTCAGCGGCTCGATGCGGATCACCCCGGTCGCCGGCGCGGTGCAGGCCGCTGTTCCGTCCTTCCTCAAGCTCGACGCCTCGGCCCCGGTCGTCCGTCAGCCGTCGCTGCCGATGTTCGACGCGCCCGCCAGGAGCCTGGACGTGACCGCCGACGTCGAGTACCAGGTCTGCCACACCATCACCGAATGCGACAAGTCCAAGTCGTCCAAGGCGTCCTACACGCTCTTCGTGAACCAGTGGAAGGCGGACGGGACTCTGTGCCAGACCGATTCGACCGGCGTCACCCTGGACACGCCCTACTACGTGCACCACGTCGTCGTGCCGCTGAAGATGTCCGGGTTCAAGGTGCGGACCGACGCCGGGTGTGTGCCGCGGTTCAACGCCTACGTGCTGGTGAAGTGGCTGGGCGGGGAGACCGGCGGGGTGCAGGGCACGGCCCTCAACCTGACCGACGCGCGTGGTTCGGCTGGACGGCACAGCTCGGACATGAGCACGATCTACGCGGTGCCCAACAAGTAACGGCCCGCGAGGCTAGCTGCGGATGAGGCCCAGCTGCTGCGCGCGCAGCACGGTCGAAACGCGATCGCTGGTGCCGAGCTTCCGATAGAGGTTCTCGCGGTGCTTGTTGGCGGTGCCGGGCGCGATCTTCAGCCGCCGCGCGATCGCGGCCGTCGTGAGGCCCTCGCAGATGAGCGTCAGCACGGTGATCTCCCGGGGCGTGATGCCGTGTGCGGCGGGGTCGGTCCCGCCGCACACCTTGCGGGCCTGCCGCAGCTGGCGGTGGTGCGCGTCGGCCCGCAGCAACAGCGGCTGCACGCGCTGCAGGTACGCGCGTTCCCGTCCGTCGAAGTCGCGCCCGGCACGGCCGAGCAGGATCGAGTAGAGCACGCCGGTCGGCGCGGCCAGCGGTAGCGCGATGTTGTGCGTGGCGCCGGTGAGGGAGTGGACGCTGTCGTACACGCCCGTCTGCCGCCAGACCCGCTGGCTGACGAAGTCCGTGACGGCGAGCGGCGTGCGGTCGCCCGTGGTGACGTAGTGGCGGGCGAGCACGTGTTCGGGCGCGTACTCGCTGAGAAGGTCGTTCAACGGCAGCTCGCCGATGTGGTGCGGCGCGAAGGCGGTGATGCGCCCGGCATCGGCGAGGATGCCCATGCAGCAGTCCAGCGCGTCGGCCAGCTCCGCCACGACCATCGGCCAGGGCGGTTCGCCGCCGGGATCTTCGAGCAGTGCGACGGCGAGGTCGAGCATCCGTTCGTAGTCGCGGGCGAGCAGATCGGACATGTGCGTGAGTCTGCCGATCGCGGCCGGGCGCCGAAATCCGGGTCCAGCCCCCAATTAGTGCGGCGCCGCCGGCACGCCCCGGTGCGGGCCGGCAATACGCACATCTGCCTCTGCCACGCGAAGCCCGTCCCGGCCAAGCTCACCTGCGCCGGAAGCCACCGAGGGGGTGGGGGTGCTGGGGGCGGGTGCGCGGCGGCATCCGCCCTTCAGCAACGGGACCGAGCAGTTGCCGGGTCGATACCGGTCTGCCGGGACGACGTCAGCCCTTCGGGGTGGCGACCCAGAACGTGTAGTCGGCCGTGTAGGGGATCGACGCGGTGACGCCGTCCTTGCACGCACCGGTCGGCGAGAGGCCTCCGGTGGTGTTCAGTCGCTGGACGAAGGTGACCTCGCCGAGCAGCCCGGGACCGCGGTTGGCCGTGGCCCTCAGCAGCACCTGGGGAATGGCGAGTGGCACCGGTGAGCTGGCGACGGCCGCTGCGGTGACCGAGCTGCCGTCCACGACCGAGGTCCACACGGGCCCTCTGCTGTGCAGCACCACTGCCCGCCCGTAGCTCTCCAGGATCGCGTCGGGCTGAAGGAAGCCCCAGGAACCGTTGGCGCACTGGTAGGTCTGGACGCCGTGCGCCTGCAGTACGGCGATCTGTCTGTTGCCGGCCGGCACCTTGATCACGTCCTGGACCTGTGTCGCCGACGTGTTCGGCGCGCCGCCCGCCGGTGCGGTGGCGGCCACGAGCCCCACGGCTGCCATCGCGGCGACGGCCAGCCCGGAGGCGATTCGTTGGAATCGTTGGATGTTCGTCATTTCCCCCTCTTTCGTCTGGATCCTCGATCCGAGACGGGCACCGTGACACGGAGGGCTGACGTGGCTCAGAAACCGCGCTGAAACCTACTGCGGTCGTCCGTCGGCGTGGAGCTTGGCGCGCAGCCGGTCGGCGTCGGGGTGGGCGAGGTCCTCCAGGATCGCGAGTGCTTCACGCCATGCCTCGCGTGCCGCGTCCGCCTGACCGGCCGCGTGCCTGGTGTCGCCGAGGTTTCCCAGTGTGGCGGCCACCTCGTACCGGTCGCCGAGGTCCCGGTACAGCTCGAGCGCGCGCTGGTAGCTGTCGCTCGCTTCCGCGTGGTCACCGAGGTGGTGGTAGGCGTAGCCGAGGCTGTCCCAGGCACCCGCCTCTCCGTCCTGGTTGCCGAGCTCCTGTTGCAGGGCAAGGGCCTCGCGGCAACACTCGAGCGCTCGTCGATGATCACCGAGGTCTACCGACGCCATGCCGATGTTGTTGAGCGCGAAGGCCAGTCCGCTCCGGTGGTTCACCGACCGGTACAGCCCCAGCGCCTGGCAGGCGTGGTCGAGCGCCTCCGCGTTCCGGTCCTGCTGCGTGAGGATCCGGCCCAGGTCCAGGTGGATGTCGGCCCTGTTGACCGGGTCGTCGTCCAGTTCGAGGGCCAGCCGCAGGTGCTCGAACGCCTCCGCGGAGTGCCCGAGCTGGAGGTGGGGCCAGGCGAGGCACCGATGGGCCGCCGCCTGGGTGACCGGGTCCGCCAGCCGCGCGGTCGCCTCCACCGCGAGCTGCCAGACGGCGGCCCAGTCGTGCCAATGCCCCTGCCGGTTGAAGTAGGTGTGCGACGACCACGCCAGCCACCAGACGTGGTGGTCAAGGCCCTGAGCCGCGGCCTGGCGCACGACGGTGAGCAGGGGCGCGTGCTCGGCGGTGAACCACGCGAGCGCCACGTGGTGATCGGCGAGATGTTCCACTGTCGTGCCGTGCGCGGGCTCGGTCAGCGGGAGCGGATCCCGTTGCGGGCTCAGCAGTCTGGCGGCGTGGTGCGCGGTGTGCAGGTAGTGGTCGAGCACTCGACGGACCGCGGCGGCGCGTTGCTCGGAGGTATCGGTGGTGTCGGCCAGTTCGGTGGCGTAGGCGCGCAGCAGATCGTGGAAGGTGAATCGGGCGGGTACGTGCTCGACGATCAGATGCGCGCGGGCCAGCTCCGACAGCAGCGGCCGCGTCCGGCGCACCGGCAGGCCGCTCAGACTGGCCGCCGCCGCGACCGACACGTCCGGTCCGTCATGTAGTCCGAGCAGCCGGAACATCCGCGCACCGGCAGGTGTGAGCGT
>JAVXWK010000979.1:0-3157 GCA_032230575.1 Pseudonocardiales bacterium
TGCCCGCGCAGCCGCCCAGCCGCGGCGCGTCCCGCCTTGCCCGCGGGCAGAGCGGAGAAGTCGACCGAGACGTCGTCGATGCGCACGACACCGCGGTCCGGGGTGTCGAGGACGTTCAGCGAGCGCAGCAGGGTGGTCTTGCCGGAGCCGGACGGGCCCAGCAGTGCGGTGGAGGTGCCGCGCGGGACGGAGAAGTCGATGCCGCGCAGGACGTCCAGGGAGCCGAAGGACTTGTGGAGGTCCGTGACCTCGATGCGAATGCCGGTCATGCGATCACGTACCTGTTCAGCCTGGTCTCCAGTCGTTTCTGGCCTGCGGAGAGCGCCACGCAGATCAGCCAGTAGTAGAGCCCCGCGAACGAGTACAGGGCGAGGAACTCGTTGCTCTCGGCGGCGGCCAGCTGGGATTCGCGGAAGAGCTCGGTCAGCAGTACGACCGAGCCGAGCGAGGTGTCCTTCAGCAACGACAGCAGCGTGTTGGACAAGGGTGGCACGGCGGTGCGGGCGGCTTGGGGCAGGACGATGCGGCGCAGGGTCTGCGAGTAGTTCAGGCCGATGGTCGAGGCCGCCTCGAACTGGCCGCGCGGCACGGACAAGATCGCCGAACGCACGACCTCGGCGGCATAACCCGCTACGTTCAGCGAGAAAGCCACCACCGCCGCGGTGAAGGGCGGGAACTTCACGCCTAGCTGGGGCAGGCCGTAGAAGACGATGAACAGCTGCAGCAGCAGAGGTGTGCCGCGGATGATCGAGATGAACGCCCGCGCCACGCCCGACAGCACCCGGTAGGACGATATTCGGGCCAGGGCAACGAGAAGCGCCAAAGCCAAGCCGATCGCGAACGACAGCGCGGTCAGCGGGATCGTCACCTTCACGAGGCCCACGAACATCGGCCACGCGGTGGAGCGCAGAACGTCCCACGTGCTCCGCGGACCACGGCCCTGAGACAGATCCGCGGCGCCACCGTCCTCAACGGACACGTCCGCCTTGAAGTACTTCTGCGAGATGCCGCGCAGAGTGCCGTCCGCGTGCAGAGCATCGATCGCCTGATTCGCCTGCGACAGAAGAGAAGCATCGGCCTTGCGCAGTGCCAGGACCTGCTGGCTGCCCGACTGGCCCGCGTCCCCCGCGATCTCCACGTCCTTCGAGCCCGTGGTGGCGAGGTAGTCGAGGACGGCGATGTTGTCGTTGACGATCGCGTCGACCCGGCCCTGCTGCAGAAGAGCAGCAGCCTGGGCGAAGCCTTCGACGGCCTCCACGCGGGCACCGGCGTCGCGGGCGACCTTGGCCCAGTTGCTGGTGCTGGACTGGGCGGTGGTCTTGCCGCTCAGGTCCGCGAGGGACTTGACGCGCGTGTCGCCGGTGCGGCGGACGATCACGCCGCGCGAGTACGTGTACGGGTTCGACAGGCCGTACTTGGCCGCGCGTTCGGGGTTGAGCGACACCTGGTTGGCGATCAGGTCGATGCGGCCGGAGTCGAGGGCGGGGAAGATCGCGTCCCACTGCGTCTCGACGAACTCCAGCCGCCAGCCGGCCTTCGCGGCGATCGCCTTGATCACCTCGATGTCGTAGCCGGTCAGTTCGGCGGTCTGGGGGTCGTGGAACGAGAACGGCGGGTAGGTGCCCTCGGTGCCGACCTTGACCACTGGCTGCTGTTGTTGCGCCATCGCGGGTGGTGGGACGACGATCAACAGCAGCAGGAGCAGCAGCGCGCCCCTGATCACTTGTCGCATCCGCGCAGGGTAGAACGAACAGGGCGGATGGCGCTGAAGATCCACTATGCGGGAAACGCGAGGTGCGGTGGCATGGCGACGGTGACGACGGGTGACGGGCAGCTGGTGTCCTACGTGGACCACGGCGGCGACGGGCCCGCGGTGGTGCTGCTGCACAGCTTCCTGATGGACGTGTCGATGTGGGCGCCGCAGGTGGAGGTCTTCGAGGACACCTACCGGCTGATCGCGATCGATGAACGCGGTCACGGTGACACGCCGGCGACCGCTCCGTTCGACTACTGGGACGTCGCGAGGGACGCACTCGCGGTGCTGGACCACCTCGACATCGGCAGCGCTGCCGTCGTCGGCACCAGCCAGGGCGGGTTCGTCGCGCTGCGGATGGCCTTGCTGGCCCCGCAACGGGTCGCGGCGCTCGCGATGCTGGGCACCTCCGCCGAAGCCGAGGACGAGCAGATCGCCGACGCCTACAACCAGCTCACCGAGGTGTGGATCGCGCAGGGACCGGAGACCGTCGTCGAGGCCACCGCGAAGATCTGCCTGGGCGACCACGACGCCTCGGAGTGGACGCCGAAGTGGAGCGCGGTCGAGCCCGAACGGCTGCGGCTGATCGCGAACGCCCTGGTCAGCCGTGACGGCGTGCTGGACCGCGTCGGGGAGATCTCCGTACCCGCGCTCGTGTTGCACGGCACGGCGGACCTCGCCTACCCCGTCGCGAAGGCGGAAGCGCTCACAGCCGCGCTGCCCAAGGCCGAGTTGATCACCATCGACGGGGGCGCGCACTTCCTGAGCCTCACGCACGCCGCCGACGTGAACCCGCACCTGGAGAGGTTCCTCAGCGCGAACCTCTGACGGCCCACGCCCTCGCGGTCAACGAGATCGAGCCCTGCGAAGGCAGGCGTGACCGCAGCAGGTCGCGGATCGCGTCGCGCTGCTCCACGGGCAGCGTCGCGGCATAGGCGGGCGCCGCGCCGGTGCTGCCCTCGAACGGCTTCCAGAAGTCGTCGAAGTCGCGGAACACCGTGGGCACGACGATCCCGGTCACCTCGACGTCCCGCAGACCCGCGCTGGTCCAGAACGTGCGCAACGGGTCGGGGTCGCTCACCTCACCGAAGCGCAGGCCTTCGTCCTCGGACTCGGCGGCGGGGTCGACGTCGCGAGCGGCGTCCCAGAACAGGCGCATCATCTGCATGCCGCTCGTGTAGTCCCACAGGTAGGAGCCCACGTACGACCCGACGCGAGCGAACTCCCGCACCGCCTGGGCGACGTCGGGGACGAAGGTGAGCACGAGCCCGCTCACCACGACATCGGCTTGGCGATCGCCCAGGTCCACCGCCGACCCGACCTCGAACGTCGCGCCGGAGACCCGTTGCCGAGCCAGGTCGAGGAAGCCGGAGGACGGGTCGACACCGACCACGGAGGCGGGCG
>JAVXWK010000827.1:0-3598 GCA_032230575.1 Pseudonocardiales bacterium
GGACCTGCCCGAAGTCCTTGCCGCCCATGTCCGTCTGGGCGATCTTGTCGCTGGAGGCCTTGGTGCCGTCGCCGGCACCGCGGACCTTCCCCGCGACCGCGCCCATCTCCTCCGGGCTAGTACCGAAGCCGGCCACCCGAACTCCCCTCCGTGGCCTCGCGCCACACCCCGTAGAACGTCCGCCGGCGTGAACCGGCATTCCCCAGTCCGACGTATCAGCGTTGCATCCGGTTCCCATGTTCGCAGGCCACGGCCGTCACGCGGAGGTGAACGACCGCGTCGCTTGCAGTTGCGAACGCGAGATCCGCGATCACCACTGGTTGGGCGGAGGCGGCTGCTGGCCAGGCGGTTGCTGGGGCCACTGCTGACCTTGCGGTGGCTGCTGGGGCCACTGCTGTCCGGGCGGCGGCCCCTGCGGCGGATATGGCCCTTGGGGATGCGGCGGATAGCCCCGCTGGGGCGGGTACGGCGGCTTCTTGCGCCGGGAGAGCACGACTGCCAGCACGACGCCACCGGCGAACAGCACGAACAGGATGATCAGCAGTTCGATCGGTCCGATGTTGCCCATTGCCGGTCCTCCGAGATCGTCAGTGGACCGAGGAAACCACACCCGCGAGGCGCTGCGCTGCCGACTCCGCCTGTTCGTGGCTCGTCGCCTCGACCATCACCCGCACGAGCTGCTCGGTTCCGGACGGGCGCAGCAGCACGCGGCCGGTGTCGCCCAGCTCGGCCTCGACGGCGGCGACGGCCTCGCTGACCGAGGTGGCCTTCGCCACCGCGGCCTTGTCCGAGACCTTCACGTTGATCAGGACCTGCGGCAGGCGGCGCATCACCGCGGCGAGGTCGGCGAGCGACTTGCCGGTCTCGGCCATGCGGGCCATCAGGCGCAGCGCGGTGAGCAGGCCGTCGCCGGTGGTGGCGTGCGCGGGCAGCACGACGTGGCCGGACTGCTCGCCGCCGAGCGAGTAGCCGCCGGCCTTGAGGTCCTGGAGCACGTACCGGTCGCCGACCGCGGTGGTGCGCAGGCGGATCTTCTCGGCCTTCATGGCGAGGTGCAGGCCGAGGTTGCTCATCACCGTGGCGACGAGGGTGTCCTCGTACAACTCACCCGCATCGCGCATGGCGAGCGCGAGGATCGCCAGGATCTGGTCGCCGTCGACGCTGTTGCCCTCGGCGTCCACGGCGAGGCAGCGGTCGGCGTCGCCGTCGTGCGCGATGCCGAGGTCGGCACCGTGCTCGCGGACCGCGGCGGCCACGACGTCGATGTGGGTAGAACCACAACCGGCGTTGATGTTGAGGCCGTCCGGGGACGCATGGATCGCGATGACCTCGGCGCCGGCGCGGCGGTACGCGTCCGGTGCGGCCACCGACGCGGCACCGTTCGCGCAGTCCACCACGACCTTGAGGCCGTCGAGGCGGTGCGGAGTCACCTTGAGCAGGTGCTCGACGTACTGGGTCTCGGCGTCCGCGACCTCGCGCACCCTGCCGATCGCGGCACCCGTCGGCCGCTCGAAGCCGGTGCCCATGTGCTGCTCGATCTCGTCCTCGACCTCGTCGGGCAGCTTGTGGCCACCAGCGGCGAAGAGCTTGATCCCGTTGTCCGGCATCGCGTTGTGCGACGCGGAGATCATCACGCCGATGTCGGCGCCGAGCGCGGCGACGAGGTGGGCGACAGCCGGGGTGGGCAGTGCGCCGACCCGCAGGACGTCCGCGCCGGCCGAGGTGAGGCCAGCGGTGACGGCGGCGTCGAGCATCTCGCTGCTGGCCCTCGGGTCGCGGCCGACCACGGCGACCGGGCGGTGCGAACGGTCGTGCTCGGCGAGCACGCGTGCCGCTGCGGCGGCGACGGACATCGCGAGCTCGGGGGTGAGATCGGCGTTGGCGAGACCACGCACTCCGTCGGTGCCGAACAGGCGGGCCATGAATCCTCCGAAATGGACACTGCAAGGCGGCGGGAAAGACCCAAAAAACACTGCGGGAGCAGCAGTTCGAGGTGAACTGCTGCTCCCGCAGGTACAGCTTGTGCTGCTGATTAACGCTTGGAGTACTGAGGCGCCTTGCGGGCCTTCTTCAGACCGTACTTCTTGCGCTCCTTGACCCTCGGGTCACGGGTGAGGAAGCCGGCCTTCTTCAGGGCCGGGCGGTCCTCGGAGTCGACGGCGATCAGCGCACGCGCGATGGCGAGACGCAGCGCACCGGCCTGGCCGGTGATGCCGCCGCCACGCAGGTTGGCGATCACGTCGAAGGTCTCGGGCTTCTCCGTGGTGACGAGCGGCTCCTTGATGAGCTGCTGGTGCACCTTGTTCGGGAAGTAGTCCTCGAGGGCCTTGCCGTTCAGCGTGAACTTGCCGGTGCCGGGCACGAGGCGGACGCGGACGACGGCCTCCTTGCGGCGGCCGACCGTCTGCGCGAGGTGCGCGGCGCCGTTCAGCTGCGGAGCGACGACCACCGGCGCGGAAGCTTCTTCCTCGACGACCTCAGCCTGCTCGGCCTCGGCCTCGGGAGCAGCCTCGACGACCTCGGCCTCGACAACCTCAGCCTCGACCTCAGGGGTCTCGACCTCAGGGGTCTCGTTCTCAGGGGTGGTCACAGGAACTTCCTCGGTGTTCTCGTCGCTCACTGGGCGATCTTCTTGATCTCGAAGGTCTGCGGCTGCTGCGCAGCGTGCGGGTGGTTCGGCCCGCTGTAGACCTTGAGCTTGTTCGCGATCTGACGGCCCAGGCGGTTCTTGGGCAGCATGCCCTTGATCGCCTTCTCGACCAGCCGGTCAGAGCGCGTGTCCAGCAGCTCGCCGAAGGACTGCTTGCGCAGACCGCCGGGGAAGCCGGAGTGGCGGTACTGGAACGCCTGGTCGCGCTTGGCGCCGGTCAGAGCCACCTTGTCAGCGTTGATGATGACCACGAAGTCACCGGTGTCAACGTGAGGGGCGTAAGTCGGCTTGTGCTTGCCGCGCAGCAGCGTCGCGGCCTGGGTGGCGAGCCGGCCGAGCACCACGTCCTGGGCGTCGATCACGTGCCAGGTGCGGGTCACCTCACCGGGCTTCGGGCTGTACGTGCGCACGGATCTACCTCGTCGTCACTAGCGTCTGGGGTCACTGGCGGCGGTTGCCCCAGACCGATCTTGGACGAACCAAGCGGTGGTTCCGAGACAGGCGCGGCACACACAGGCGCCAGCTACCGCACAACAACGTAAGAAGATACCGGATGGGTGGTGCGGGGACCAAAACGGCCCCTCCGAAGCACCCTCCTCCGGACGTACGCGAGCCCCGGACCACGTGGTTCCGGGGCTCGCGAGGGTCTAGCTGAACCGCGGCGTCTTACCAGCGGTTGACGTTCGCCTGCTCGGCGCTCTGGTAGGCGTCGGCGGCGTCACGGACGGCGATACCGATGGACGAGAGAACGGCCTGCAGGTCGGCGGCGGCGGTGTCCCACGCGCGCTGCTTGTCGGCGTAGGCCTCCTTCGCGGCACCTTGGTAGCTCGCGGTGACCTTCGCGACCTGCGACTTGAGGCCCTCCAGTTGCTGCTCGACCTGCGTGGCCGAGCTGCTGATCGTGGCCGCGCAGTTCTGAAGCTCCGCGAAAGTGACCTTAACGTTACT
>JAVXWK010000828.1:0-3479 GCA_032230575.1 Pseudonocardiales bacterium
AACGGGTGAGGTCCGCGAGCTCGTCGCGGCCCCGTTCGGGCACGCGCCCGGAGAGATCGCCGCGGCCGAGCTGCCGCGACGCGGTGGCGAGCGCGCGGATCGGGTGCAGCACCCGGCGGCTGATCAGCAGGGACACCGCCACCACGATGAGCGTGACGATCGCAGCCGAGCCCAGCGCGGGCATCAGCCCCACCCCCGCGGGTGCCGGTGGCTGCTCGGCTGTCCCGACCATCAGCACCACCGACGGCGGCGCGAGTGCCGTGATCGCCTGGGCGAAGGCCGTTCGCACGCACAGGCTGTCCGTCTCCGGACCACAGAGCTTCTCGAGCTCGGCGATCTCCTCTCCCGCGAGCGGCCCGTCCAGGGCTGTGCTGACGCAGGGGTCGACGGGGACGGGCCGTGGGTCCGGGACCAGCATGCTGACGCCCAGCGTCGTGGAGGTGAGCTTCAGCTCGATGCCCAGGCCCTGCCAGCACCGAGCGAACTGCAGGTTCTGGCGGTAGGACCGGATCGCCATGACCGCGGCCGAGGCGTGGTGCTCCACCTGCGGGACGACGTCGAGCCGCAGCGCGGGACGGGTCTCGACCACGGCGCTCTGCTCCGGCGGGACGTCCCCGCCGGACGGGTCGCTGTCGCCGAGGATCTTCCCGTAGGCGGACCTGATGCGGATGCGACTGCCGGTGTCCGCCGCCAGCTCCCGCGCGAGATCAGCCGCCTGGTCCCAGTTGTTGCGCAGCATTCCGTGCGTGGCGGCCTTCTCCACGACCCGGTCGAGATCCGCGCTGGTCAGCGCGGGCGGGACCGCGGGCGTCGACTGGCTCGCGCTCAGCACCACGAGCAGCCAGGCGGTCGCGCCGGCAGTGCTCGCGGCGACGGCGACTACGAGCAGGAAGACCCGAGTCCGGAAGCTGATCCGCTCCACCCCGCGCATCCTGCCCTACGCGCCGCGGTAATGCCCAGAAAGCGTGAGCTGTGAAGAAACAATGAAGATGCTTTCGAGTTTTCGTCAAATGTCCGGCTTCGCCGTGGCCCGGCTCGCCGCGGACGAGCTCGTCGGCTTTTCTTGGACACCATGACTCGCATGCCCCCGCGGCCTGTGCTGCGCTCCGTGCCGCCGGAGGCGGAGGAATTCGGTCCACACGCGACCGCGGTGATGACGGCCGTCGCGGTGCTGGGACCGCGGGCACCGTTGCGCGAGACCGCCGAGCTCGCCGGACTGCCCCTGCCGGAGACTCTCGCGGCAGTGGACGTGCTGTCCTGCGCGGGCGTGCTGGCCGAAGAGATTCCCTTGACCTTCCACGCGCAGAGCACAGCCGAGCGGGTCCTTTCAGGACTGCCGGTGGGCACGCGGATGCTGATGCGGCTGCGTGCCGCGGAGATGCTGCGCGTCCACCACGGCAACGCCGAGCGAATCGCCCGGCAGCTGGTGGAGATCGGCGCGACCGGCCACGCCTGGGCGGCTCACGTGTGCGTGGACGCCGCCACCACCGCACTCGACCGGGGAGACCGGCAGGCGGCCGCCGACTACCTGCGCCACGCGTTGTCGGAGCCCATGACGGTGCCTGAGCGGGGGGCCGTCGCGTTTCGGCTGGCCGGCCTGCTCTCCGACACAGAGCCGCTGACGGCGCTCACGTACGTTCTGCAGGAGCTGCGCCACCTGGACTCGCGGCCGGACGGGGGCACGGCGGGCGCGGTGCTCAGCCGGATCGCGAGGCAGCTGCGGGACTGCCCGGCCGTCGCGTACCGGGTGGACGAGGCCACCGAGTTGCTGCGCGACCTCGACCAGGAGGCAGCCGCGCGGGTGTACCTCGCCGGAGCCGCCATCGCGGTCTTCCGCCCGGCGGCGCCTCGTCGGCTGGCGGACCTGGCGCAAGCACTCACCGAGGCCGATGCGGCCGCACCGTTCGCGCGCCGCGGACTCCTCGCGGTGCGTGCCTGCATCGCCGCATTGCGCGTACCGCAAGAGAAAGGCGCCGTTGAACTCGCGACCGCCGTGCTCGCGGAGGCGGACCCGGACTACGAGGACGACGCGTGCTGGCTGGCGGTCAGCGCACTGTTGCTCGCGAACGACGACGATGCGGTGGAACGGGCGTGTCACCGCATCACCGGTGCTGTAGGCCAGGAGGTGCGGCGCTGGTTCAGCATCGATCTGGTGCTCGCCTACAGCAGGTGCAGGCGTGCGCGGTTGCCGGAAGCAGCCGCGATCTTCGAGTCGGTTCTGGAGGCGTGCGACGAGTTCGGTCTCCGGCACGACCACCAGATCGTCGTGCTGGCGGCGGCGGGCCTGGCCGAGACGCTGGTGCACATGGGTGATCCACGATGTGCCGGCTCGGTGCTCGCCGAGCGCGGCCTCGACGTGGGGGAGCACCCTCCCGGCACCTCGATGTTCGTGCTGCGCGCCGCGGGAGCGGTAGCGGCGGCGTGCGGCGACTGGGATGCGGCGCTCACCGGCTTCCTCGCGAGCGGCCGGCTGTTCTCAGCATGGGCCGACGTGAACGCGGACTTCGCGCCGTGGCGGTTCGAAGTGGTGCTCGCGGCACTGCGGGTCGGGCGCCACGAGGAAGCCCGCGCCAGGGCGCGAACCGACCTGATCGCGGCGAAGACCCGTGACACCCCTCAGTCACTCGGATTCGCGAAGTACGCGCTGGCACTGTGTGAACAGGGACCTCGCCGAGCCGAGCTGCTCGTGGAGGCCGTCGATCTGTTGCACAGGACGGAGTCCGTGCTCGCCGAGGTCCACGCCCTGCACGACCTCGCTTCGGCCCTGCGCGACCTGAACCGCTCCTCCGAGGCGCATGAGGTGCTGACGAGAGCGGACGCGCTCGCCCGCGTCTGTGGTGTGAGCGTACCCGGCACGTGGTTCGGCGAGGCCTTTGTGGACCGACCGTAGTCTGAAGTGGACTGAATCGCCTCTGGTGTGCGTAGCGGCCCGTGGGCAACCGACCGGCCGCTACGACGTGCGGTACCGCAATGCCTGATCAGCCGTTGTAGCCCGCGGTGATCCGGGTGAAGTCCCAGTCGTTCTGGGCGATCCCGCTGCAGTTCGACTGAACTCCGCCGCCCGCACAGCCCCGGTCGCGGTTGACCGACCAGAACGTGAACCGGGCCAGATGACGTCCGGCGGCCCAGTCCCGGATCCGCGTCCAGGTGTCCGTCGAGGTCAGTTCCTGCTGGTCGGACAGCCCGTTCATGCCGGAGACGCCCATGTGCCGGTAGGCGGTGTCGTCGGACCAGCCGAACGCGGTCTTCAGCTTGTCGCGCAGGCCGTTGGCGGCGTTGACCGTGTTCTGGTACATGTCCGCACCGCCACTGAAGTCGAACGGCATGATCGTGTAGACGTCGACGTTCGCGCCCAGCTCCTTGGACCTGGTGATCAGCCTGCTGCCCCAGTAGTTCGGCCCGGTGACCGAGGTGCCGAAGGTGAGGATGGTCTGGATGCCCGGCTTGCGCTCCTTGACGATCTTCAACGCGCCGAGCAC
>JAVXWK010000852.1:0-2785 GCA_032230575.1 Pseudonocardiales bacterium
TAGGCGGGCGACGGAGTGAAGTGCGCTTCCGCGGTGCGGTCGGGCGCGGCGAGTGAGCCGAGTTTGCGCGCCACCTGCGGCAGCCACGGCAGGAGTTCGGTGCCCGCAGGGGCCTCGCGGGTGACGAGCTGCCGCCAGGTCTCTCGGAAGGGTTCCAGCCACCGCGCGATGTCGAAGTGCACCGCGGCCGCTGTGTCCAGTGCGAACAACGGGAGATCGCCCGCGAACACCTGGCCTTCGCGATACCCCTGCTGTTCTTCGATCGCGCGTGAATCCTGGGGTGCGGACGGCGCCGCCAGCGGCACCACGAGTCGTGCCACCGGCACGGGGGCTGCTTCCACCGGGCGTGGCGCCGAAACCTGTTTCACCTCGTGCAGCCACGCTTTGGTGGCGGTGACGCGCATGACCGTGATCCGGTCGCCGCTGTCCCGCACCGCGAGATACAGGGACTTCGCCTTGTTCCCCGCGGCCACGCCGACGATCACACCATCGACGTGCGCAAGGTCCACGCTGCGCCCAGTGCCGAGGTCCGCGACGCGCAGGGTGGTGTCGTCGACGTGGATGACCTCGTTGGGGGACAACGCGACCGGTGCGGTCGCGGCGAGGTCGGCCGGCTGGACGGGCCGGAGCTGCTCGTTGCGGTACAGGCCGGTGCCCACCCCGCGTTGCACGAGGATCGCGTCGCCCTGCTCGACGGCACGTCCGTGGCAGCCGTGCACAGGCACTGCCCAGGACACCGCTCGGCTGGTGAGATCTACCTTCAGCACGCCGTCGTCGGTGGTGAGCAGCATCGAGTCCGCCCCGATCAGGGTGAGGCCCGCAGTCCGCGACCGGACGCAGCCGAGCACGACCTCGGTGCGCACGTGGTCGGCCAGGGGAGCGCAGACCGAGACGGCGGCAGGCGGGAAGCTCAGCTGTGGCACCGGGACGTCGTTGCGCAGCAGGGTGCCGAGCGGGGTGTAGGCCTGACCCTGGTACGAGGCGACGTCGGTGAGGAGGTCGATCATCTCCGTCGGTGGCACGAGGCCGAACAGCATCGCCTCCCAGTGCTCCTGGTCGAGCAGCAGCACGTCCAGCTGGCGGCCCTTGTCGATCCCGGTGAGTGCGCCGGGGGTGTAGCCGGGCATGGAGAGAAACACGCCTGTCACGTTCCGCATGCGCTGGTCCAGGCGGCGCTGGAGCTTGGCGATGGGGTCGATCGGGGTCCGCTTGTCCACCCACTTGGCCTCCAGGATGAACCGCTGGTTGCCGACGCCGAAGGTCACGTCGATCTCACCGGCGTCGCCCTGCTGGTCCGGCTTGGCGGTGAGCCCGAAGCAGGTGAACAGGTCGGCGATCAGGCCGTTGAACTGCTGGCCCCGCCGTTGGGGTGTCAGGTGGGGGCGGTCGCGGAGCTCGAGATACGCATCTATCACTTCGCGCCATTTGACCGGGTCCCGCAGCACTCCCATGCACATCTCATCGCTACGTACGGTTACATCTGTTACCGCAGGGTCAACCGCGGCTCACACCAGGCTCATCGCGCTGCTACGCGCGATCAGCTCGTCGGTGAACGAGTCTAGGGCGCCCGCGAACTCCAGCGGGTCCGGCTCGTGCCAGTCCTCGAGCTGCTCCGAGGTGACCGACGACTTCGTGCGAGATGTTAACAACCGGCGAGTCGAACTTCAGGCCGAGCGAACCCGGCTGGAGGAGCAGTTGGCGGCCTTCGAGGACGAGGTCCGAGAGGCTGTGAACCCGGAGCTGCTCGACTGCCTGCCCATCGCGGGGGTCGACCTCGACCTCTTGCCCGACGAGGTGTCGCGACCGCTGTTCGAGGCGCTTCGGCTAGAGATCCACTACGACTACGAAACGAGGCTGCCGTGTGTCGCATCACGCTGACCGGAGACACGGTCGGAGCAGCAGAAAGGGCCGCAACCGAGGCGGTCGCGGCCCTTCCGAAGCAACGCTCTGCTCGTAGTGAGCAGGTCTGCGTGGTGCCCCCGGCAGGATTCGAACCTGCGCTCCCGCCTCCGGAGGGCGGTGCTCTATCCCCTGAGCTACGGGGGCCGTAGCTACGTAGAAGATCCTAGCGCATAGGCGCACCCAGGTTTTGCACCTACCCCGCGAACGGGCCGCGCGTGGGGTCCGTCACGTTCGGCGCCGAAGGGAATACGGCCCGATTGCACTCATGCGCATGTCGCTATATGTTGCTGGCATGGGTCACGGACACGGGCACGGAACGGCGTCCGGCGGCGGTCAGCACGTCGGCAAGCTGTGGGTCGCGTTCGGCATCGGCGCGGTTTTCATGGTGGTCGAGTTCGTCGTGGGGTTCGCGACGTCGTCCCTCGCGCTCATCTCTGACGCCGCGCACATGCTCACGGACGTGCTGGGTGTGGGCATGGCCCTCGCGGCGATCCTCGTGGCCAGCAGGGCCAAGGCGGGGAAGAACCGGACGTTCGGGTTCTACCGGGCCGAGGTGCTGGCGGCGCTCGCCAACGCGGTCCTGCTGTTCGGTGTGGCCGGGTACGTGATCTACGAGGCTGTCGGACGGTTCCAGGAGCCGCCGCAGGTGCCCGGTTGGCCTGTGCTCATCGCGGCGACGCTCGGCCTCGTCGCCAACCTCGTCAGCTTCTCGGTGCTCAAAGAGGGCGCCAAGGACAGCATCAACGTCAAGGGTGCGTACCTCGAGGTGCTCGCTGACCTCATCGGGTCGGTCGGGGTGCTCATCTCCGCGTTGATCATCATCACGACCGGGTGGAAGTACGCGGACCCGATCATGGGTGTGCTGATCGGCGTGTGGGTGCTG
>JAVXWK010000871.1:0-7159 GCA_032230575.1 Pseudonocardiales bacterium
CGTGGCGGGATGCCCTGGCCCGTACCCGCGGAGGTCGACGTGCAGCGACCCGTCGGGAAACCGCGCCTGGACCCGGTGCGCCCAGTGCACGGCGAGCGTGGTCTTCCCGACACCCGCCGTCCCGTGCAGGGCGGAGATCACCACGGCACCGGTCGCCGGCCCGCCGTCCTCGTCGGGCAGCAGGCCGTCCAGCTCGTTCAGGTGCTCGGCCCGCCCGGTGAAGTCGCCGATGGCCAACGGCAGCTGACGCGGCGTGGGCGTCGTACTGCCCGATGCCACACCACCCACCGACAGCTGGTGGATGGTGCCCGCCTGCACGACCGAGCCCGTCACGGCACCGGCCGTGTTGCTGGTCGTCGCAGCGGGTGGATCGGTCACGCACCCAGTGTGTCGGCATCGGCGTCGTGGCGGCCTCATGATGAAACTTGCAACACCCGCTTGGACCATGCGAACGGCCCAAGATCAGCCGATTTGGAAGTTGCTGGGACCGTCGGATAAAGTTCAGCCCGCGCCACGGGAAACCGGGGCGCAACGCGGATGTAGCGCAGTTGGTAGCGCATCACCTTGCCAAGGTGAGGGTCGCGAGTTCGAGTCTCGTCATCCGCTCGGACGATTAGCTCAGCGGGAGAGCACTACCTTGACACGGTAGGGGTCACTGGTTCAATCCCAGTATCGTCCACTTCGCGTGGAAAGCCCTCGATCTGCACAGATCGGGGGCTTTTCGCTGTTCGGGCGCGTAGCATCCGAAGTGGCCCGCGTCACGTGGGTCGAATCCTGGGGTCGATCGAGATTCTCCTTCGGAGGATTTGTCATGTCGAAAATTGTTTCCGCATTTGTGGCCGGCGCCGCGGTTCTGTTGATCGTGCTCGGCGGCGGGCATCCGTGGCACGACGGCAACCCGTGGCACGGCAGCGCACTGCACGTCGCGGGCACGCTGACCGGCGACGGAAACCCTTGGCACGGCTGAGTTTCCGGACATCGAGCCGGCGGGTTCGCCCGCCGGCTCGGCTATTTGGCGTCGTTGTTGAAGCTGAGGAGACACCAGCCGTCGGACTCCTTCTGCAAGAAGCCGCCCGCCTTGGTCTCGGCGCCGTTGAGCGTGTACCACATGCGGACCTGGCCGCCGTCGTTCGCCTTGGTGGTCTGCACCTTGTCGTGCAGGCGCAGTTTGCCGCCGCCGGCGATGGCCTTCTCCGCCCACGTGTTGACGGCGCGCGCGGTTGAGCACATGTACTTGCGTGCCGAGGCGATGTCCTTGTCGTTCACGGCTTTCGCGAACGCCTGCATGCGACCGGTGGCGCTGTTCGGATCGGGGTCCGGTGCTGGTTCCCGCGAGTCGGCGACCGGGACGAAGCCCATTTCGCAGACGACGTACTTGTTGTCCTCCTCGAACATGGCGAGCACGCCGCGTTGTTTGGAGAGGCCGCTGTCCTTCGGGAAGTCGACGGACATGATGGCCACGGTCGCGTCTTTGTTGCCGTCGTTGTAGATCGGGTCGCTGGGCTTGATCTTGCGGACCTCGTCGACCTTGAAGGTGGCCTGGACGTCCGTCTTCTTGCTCTTGGGGTTGAGCGGCTCGATGTCGCGGTAGAGGATCTCCTCGGCCTGCGAGATGTCCTTGCCCTCGGCCTTGTTGCGGCCGTCCTTGCACGTCAGGACGTTGACGAACTGGTCGACGTCGCGCTGGTTGAGCGCGTCCTCGACGGCCTTCGCGGTGCTTTCCGGAGAGGACTGGTCCACGGCCACGGCCGGGCGCGACTTCATCCAGCCCGGCCAGACCAGGCCCGTGCCGAGGACACCGGCGGCGGCCAGCAGGACGACCAGGCCGATCACGATGAAGACCACCGGGGACTTCTTCTTCGGCGGGATCGGGGGCATGCCTGGATAGGGCTGGCCCCACGGCGGTCCGTACGGCGGCGGGTACTGGTTCGGCGGCTGCGTCAACGTCGAGTCCTAGGCGGGTGGTCCGGAGGGCGGCGGCTGGTAGTAGTACGGCTGCTGCTGTTGCGCGTACTGCTGGGCCTTGCGGTGGCGGGCGCGGCGCATCAGCACCACGACGAGGATGATCGCGCCCGCGCCGAGCAGCAGGAACGCCACGACGCCGACGACCAGCCACGTGACGATGGTGTTCGCGACGGCGGCGTCGTCGTCCGGCTTCTCGGTCACCTGGCGTTCGCCGAACGCCTCGCGCAGGTCGGCCTCGGTGTAGCGCTTGCCGGCTCCGTCGAGCGTGATCGCCAGCCGGTCGAGGTGTTCGGGGTAGTTGTCCCAGACGATCTCGGCGACCTTGTCGGGGTCCGAGCCGGACGCGCTGATCTCCAGGGTGTCGGTGCCGTTGTTGGAGCGGTGGTACACCGAGACCTTCTGGTAGCCCTCGCTCTGGAGGCGGGACTGCAGCGTGGCCAGGTCGGCGAGTGAGGCGCAGCCTGTCAGCGCTGCGCACAGCAGGACGAACAGGGCGAGACGTCTCATGCTCAGGAGGTTAGGGAAATGCGCTGCTCCCCGCCTGGGAAACGGGGCAGTCTTGTGCGGATGAAGCCACTCGTGGTGATCGACGTGGACGGCCCGCTCAACCCGTGGGCGGCGAGGACCAAGCCCGCGAACTACCGCCCGTTCGACGGCACCTGACCACCGCTCTCATCCACGTCGACCCCGCGACCGGGATCACCGCGCAGCATCTCAGTGAAGCTCGGAAAGCATTCAGCAGCAACCCGTAGTGCACCGAGAATTCACCGTAGGAGTCGAGAAGGTCTCAACCGGCGCGGCTGGCTTGACAACGAAAGCAGTGCGCGCGAATCCTCCGCCTGTGCTGAAGCGAGGGAACGTCACCACAAAACTGATTCGTGTCGGCGCGTTGGTGCTGGCAGTGGCCGCCTGTGGCGCCCCGCCCGCCAAGGAGACGCAGACCGGGGCTGCCGGGACCGCCAAGTCGGCGAGTGAGCTCGGCGGCATGGACAAGCTGGTGGAGGCCGCCAAGAAGGAGGGCAAGCTCAACGTCATCGCGCTGCCCCCGGACTGGGCGAACTACGGCGAGGTCATCAAGGCGTTCGAGGCCAAGTACGGCATCAAGGTCGACTCGGCCCAGCCGGACGCGTCCTCCCAGGAGGAGATCAACGCCGCGAAGCAGCTCAAGGGCAACGACCGCGCGCCGGACGTGTTCGACCTCGGCCTGAACGTGGCCCTGGCGAACAAGGACCTGTTCGCGCCCTACAAGGTCAGCACGTGGGACGACATCGCCGCGGAGCTCAAGGACGCGGACGGTGCCTACTACGGCGACTACGGCGGCTTCATGTCGATCGGCTACGACGCCGCCAAGGTGCCCGCGCCGACGAGCGTGAAGGACCTGCTCAAGGCCGAGTACAAGGGCAAGGTCGCGCTCAACGGCGACCCGACGCAGGCCGGTGCCGCGTTCTCCGGCGTCATGATGGCGTCGCTGGGCAACGGTGGCTCCGCCGACGACATCGCGCCCGGTGTCGACTTCTTCAAGCAGCTCAAGCAGGCCGGCAACTTCCAGCCGGTCGACCCGTCGCCCGCCACGATCGAGTCCGGCCAGACGCCGGTCGTCATCGACTGGGACTACACCAACGCCGCCCAGACCGAGAAGCTCAAGGGCAAGCTCGACTGGAAGGTCGTCGTCCCGGCCGAGGCCCAGCTCGGTGCCTACTACAACCAGGCCATCAGCAAGGACGCGCCGCACCCCGCGGCCGCCCGGCTGTGGCAGGAGTTCCTCTACTCCGACGAGGGCCAGAACCTGTACCTGAAGGGCATGTCCCGCCCGGTTCGCCTGGAGAAGATGGGTGACAAGGCGGACAAGGCCGCCAAGGACAAGCTGCCCAAGACCGAGGGCAAGCAGGTGTTCCAGACGCAGGCCCAGGCCGACAAGGCCAAGGCCGTCCTGACCGCGACCTGGGCACAGGCCATCGGATGACCGCAGTCGCTCCCGTAGCGACGACGCCCGGCGGCTCCACTCCTTCCAAGAAGGGTGGGGCCGCCGGTCGGCCATCTGTGGCCGCTTGGCTCGTCGCGGTGCCGTTCCTCGCGTTCGTCGGGATCTTCCTCGTCTACCCCACGGTCCTCGTGCTCTTCGGTGCCTTCCAGGACTCGAACGGCGCGCTCACGCTCGACAACCTCACGACCCTCTTCACGGGTGTCGTCTTCGACGCCTTCGTGCGGAGCATCGAACTCTCCGCGCTCACCGCGGTGATCGGTGCGATCTTCGGCGCGCTGCTCACGTGGGCGGTCGCGGTCGGCAAGCAGGAGGGCATGCTGCGCCGGGTCGTCGTCGCCGCGTCCGGTGTGCTCGCCCAGTTCGGTGGCGTGCCGCTGGCGTTCGCCTTCCTGGCCACGATCGGCTTCGAGGGTCTGGTCACGAAGTTCCTGCGTGACAACGTTGGCATCGACATCTTCGCCGGCAGCGCGTGGCTGTTCGAGCTGCCCGGCCTGACGCTCGTCTACACGTTCTTCCAGATCCCGTTGATGGTCATCGTGTTCCTGCCCGCGCTGGACGGCCTCCGTCCACAGTGGCGTGAAGCGAACGCGAGCCTCGGCGGCACCAGCTGGACGTTCTGGCGCCATGTCGGCGGCCCGATCCTGACGCCGCCGTTCCTCGGCGCGCTGCTGTTGTTGTTCGCCAACGCCTTCAGCGCCTACGCCACGGCCGCCGCGCTCGTCTCGCAGGGCAGCCCGATCGTGCCGCTGCAGATCCGCGGCTTCCTCACCGGCGAGGTCGTGCTCGGCCAGGAGAACCTCGGCAAGGCGCTGGGCCTCGGCATGGTGATCGTCGTCAGCATCGCGATGGGCGTGAACGTGCTGCTGCAGAGGAGGGTGGCCAAGTGGGTTCGCTAGTGAAGCAGCGCGTTCTGCGCACGATCATCCTGCTGGTCCTCGGCGTCTACTTCATCCTGCCGCTGATCGCGATGGCGGAGTTCTCGACGCGCGGGAAGAACAACACGCGTAGCCTCGAGTCTTGGACGTCCATCGTCGACGACGAGGGCCTGATGGAGGCGCTCGTCAACTCGCTGCTGCTGTCGGTCACCTCAGCGGTGCTGATGCTGGTACTGCTCGTGCCGACGATGGCGTGGATCCGGCTCCGGCTGCCGCAGCTGCAGCGGTTCGTGGAGTTCCTCTGCCTGCTGCCCTTGGCCATCCCCGCGATCGTGCTGGTGGTCGGCATGGCGCCGCTCTACGCGTGGGTGAACTACTTCCTCGGCGACTCGCCGCTGACGCTGACCTTCGCGTACACGATCCTGGTGCTGCCGTTCGCCTACCGCGCGGTCGACGCCGGTCTGTCCGCGATCGACCTGAAGACGCTCTCGGAAGCCGCACGCAGTCTCGGCGCCTCGTGGCTCACGGTGCTGTGGAAGGTCGTCGTGCCGAACATCCGTGTCGCACTGATCGGTGCGTCGCTGTTGTCGGTCGCGTTGGTGCTCGGCGAGTTCACCATCGCGTCGCTGCTCAACTTCGACACGCTGCAGGTGCAGGTGAATCTCCTGGGCAAGCGCAACGCGGGTGTGTCCATCGCGGTTTCGCTGCTGTGCCTGCTGTTCGCGTTCGTCCTTCTGTTCGCACTCTCTTATGTCGGCCAGCGGCGCCGTCAAACCGTGGTCGAGGAGTGAAGATGGGTCACCTGGAACTCAAGGGGCTGCGCAAGTCCTTCGGTGGCAACACCGCGTTGGACGGCCTCGACCTGGAACTGGCGGAGGGCGAGCTGGTCTCGCTGCTCGGGCCGTCGGGTTGTGGCAAGACGACGGCGCTGCGCATCGTGGCGGGCTTCGAGACCGCCGACACCGGCACGGTCACGGTGGGCGGCAAGGACATCACCCGCGTGCCGGCGAACAGGCGGGACATGGGCATGGTCTTCCAGGCCTACAGCCTCTTCCCGAACATGACCGCGGCGCAGAACGTCGCGTTCGGCCTCAAGCTGCGCAAGAACGGCGACGCCAAGCGCACCGGCGAGCTGCTGGAGCTGGTGGGGCTCAGCCACCTCGGAGGCCGCTACCCGCACCAGATGTCCGGTGGTCAGCAGCAACGCGTCGCGCTCGCCAGGGCCCTCGCGATCCAGCCGCGCGTGCTGCTGCTGGACGAGCCGCTGTCCGCATTGGACGCCAAGGTCCGCGTGAACCTGCGCGACGAGATCCGTCGCATCCAGACGGAGCTCGGCATGACGACGCTGTTCGTCACGCACGACCAGGAAGAGGCGCTCGCCGTCTCCGACCGGGTCGGTGTCATGTCGCACGGCCGGCTGGAACAGCTGGACACGCCTTCCGTCGTGTACCGCGAACCCAAGACCGCGTTCGTCGCGCAGTTCGTCGGCGTCACGAACTCGGTGTCCGCCAAGGCAGAAGGACAGACCGTCGTCATCAACGGCGTCACTCTGCCCGCCACGCACGACCAGCCGTCCGGAAGCGACGTTCGCGTCATCGTGCGGCCGGAGGACATCGGGGTCTCGACTCACGACGGTGCGCAGGGCAAGATCGTCGGCGACGTGCTGACCCAGTCGTTCCTCGGGCCGGTCACGCGGATCTCCGTCAGGGTGGGGGAGCAGATCCTGCGGGTCGACCAGCCGTCCAACACGGCGGCCGCCTACCAGCCGGGCACGCAGGTCGCGCTCGACCTCAGCGAATCGCGAATCATGGTGGTGCCTGGATGATCAGAAAGCTCCTCGCGCGCGACACGGCGGAGGCCCACCGGGTCGCGACGCCGTTGGAGCTGTTGTTCGACCTGAGCTTCGTGGTGGCGGTCGCCCAGGCCGCCGCCTCGTTGCACCACGCCGTGGTCGAGAACCACATCGGCCACGGCGTGCTCGCGTTCTGCATGGCGTTCTTCGCGCTGTGGCTGCCGTGGCTCAACTTCACCTGGTTCGCCAGCGCGTTCGACAACGACGACACGCTCTACCGGGTCATCACGATGATCCAGATCGCCGGCGTGCTCATCATCGCGGCCGGCATCCCGCGCGTCTTCGAGCACGACGACTACCGCATCGTGGTCGGCGGCTACGTCGTCATCCGGCTCGCGATGGTCGTGCACTGGCTGCGGGCGGCGCGCGACAACCCGGCGCACAAGACGTGCGCCACCAGGTACGCCGTCGGCATCATGGGCATGCAGGTGCTCTGGGTCCTGTGGGTCGTCGTCGCGCCGCCGAGTCTCGCGATTCCGCTCT
>JAVXWK010000885.1:0-2650 GCA_032230575.1 Pseudonocardiales bacterium
TACGGACGGCTGCGCTGACGCAGGAGCTCCACGATCTCTTTCCGCCCGCTGGTGTAGCCGCCCGATGCGCCGCCCAGCGCCTTCCCCAGCGTGCCCGTGATGACGTCGACACGTCCGACCACGCCGCGCGCCTCGTGCGAGCCGCGGCCGTGCGCACCCATGAAGCCGACGGCATGCGAGTCGTCGACCATCACGAGCGCCTGGTGCTTCTCGGCGAGATCGCAGATCGCCCTGAGGTTCGCGACGATCCCGTCCATCGAGAACACGCCATCCGTCGCGATGAGCTTGAAACGGGAAGACGCCGCGTCCGTCAGCTGTCGCTCGAGATCCGCCATGTCGTTGTTCGCGTACCGGAAGCGCTTGGCTTTGGACAGGCGGACGCCGTCGATGATGCTCGCGTGATTCAGCGCGTCGCTGATGATCGCGTCCTCTTCGCCGAGCAGCGTCTCGAACAGACCGCCGTTCGCGTCGAAGCACGAGCTGTAGAGGATCGTGTCCTCGGTGCCGAGGAACTCGCTGAGCTTGCGCTCCAGTTCCTTGTGCGGCTCCTGGGTGCCGCAGATGAACCGCACCGACGCCATGCCGAAGCCCCACTCGTCGAGGGCGGTCTTGGCGGCCTCGATCAGGCGCGGGTGGTCGGCGAGCCCGAGGTAGTTGTTGGCGCAGAAGTTCAGGACCTCGTCACCCTTGCCGACCCGGACGGCGGCGTTCTGCGGGGTGCCGATCACGCGCTCGGACTTGTAGAGCCCGGCCTCCCTGATCTCCTCGATCGTCTTGAGGAGGTCGTTCTTCAGCTCGCCGTACATCAGGCTCCCGTCCAGTCGAGGATGACCTTGCCGCACTTGCCCTCGCGCGCGGTGGCGAAGGCCTCCGCGTGCTGCGTGAAGTCGTACCGGTGGGTGATGACCGGCGCGAGGTCGAGACCGCGCTGCAGCAGCACGGTCATCGAGTACCAGGTCTCGAACATCTCGCGGCCGTAGATCCCCTTGATGTGCAGCATCTTCAGCACGACGCTGCTCCAGTCGACCGGGAACTCCTCCGCCGGCAGCCCCAGCATCGCGATGCGACCGCCGTGCGCCATGTTCGCGATCATGCTCTGGAGGGCGGACGGCTTGCCGGACATCTCCATGCCGACGTCGAAACCCTCGGCCATGCCCAGTTCGGCCTGTGCCTGCTCGATCGTCTTCTCGGCGACGTTCACCGCGAGGTCGACACCGACCTTGCGCGCGAGGTCCAGGCGGTGCTCGGACACGTCGGTGATCACGACGTTGCGCGCACCGGCGTGCTTGGCCACCGCGGCGGCCATGATGCCGATCGGCCCGGCGCCCGTGATGATCACGTCCTCGCCGATGACCGGGAAGCTCAACGCGGTGTGCACGGCGTTGCCGAACGGGTCGAAGATCGCGGCCACGTCCAGGTCGACGGGCGTCCGGTGCACCCACGCGTTCAGCTCGGGCAGCACCACGTACTTCGCGAACGCGCCGTTGGAGTGCACGCCCAGGCCCTTGGTGTTGGCACACAGATGCCTGCGCCCGGCCTTGCAGTTGCGGCACGTCCCGCACACGAGGTGGCCCTCGCCGCTGACCAGGTCGCCGACTTTGACGCTGGTGACGGATGCGCCCACCTCGGCGACCTCACCGACGAACTCGTGCCCGAGCGTGAGGGGCGCCTTGATGTTCTGCGCCGCCCAGTCGTCCCACGAGTCGATGTGCAGGTCGGTACCGCAGATGCCGGTGCGCAAGACCCTGACCAGCACGTCCGTCGGACCCGGCGTGGGGTCGGGAACGTCGGTCAGTTCGAGGCCAGGCCCAGCGGCGACCTTGACGAGAGCCTTCATGCGGGAAGTCTCACCCTTTGCTGCTTGTGCAGTCCATCAGGACTTTCTGAAGTTCTTGTGCAGCTCAGCTTCATTGGCGATGTTGCGCACCATGCCGCCGAACACCACGCCGTGAAACGGCCAGACCACCGCCCAGTAGAGATGCCCGGCGAGCCCTTTGGGCACGAACACGGCGCGTTGGCGGTAAGTGGACCCGTGTCCTTCGCCGCCCGCCACTCGAAGCTCCAGCCACGCTTGGCCCGGCACCTTCATCTCGGCCCTGAGCCGCAACAACCTGCCGCGTTCGAGCTCCTCGACCCGCCACCAGTCGAGCGCCTCGCCGACGTTCAGCCGGTGCGGATCCCGGCGGCCTCTCCGCAGACCCACCCCGCCCGCGAGCCGATCCATCCACCCTCTGACGGCCCAGGCCAGCGGAAACGAGTACCAGCCCCGTTCGCCTCCGATGCCCTCGACGACCTCCCACAGCCGTTCGGGTGTCGCCTTGGTCTGCCGCTCGCGGTCGTCCGTGTAGACCGAACCGCCCGACCAGTCGGGGTCGCTCGGCAACGGCTCGCTCGGCGCACCGGGAGTGGAAGCGCCCGACCAGCGCGTCTCCACGTCGGCGTCGCGGACCTTGGTCAACGCGAGCTCGACGGCTTTGTCGTAGCCGACGTTCTCGCCGGGCAGCAGCTCGCGGATGTCGTTCTCGCGGCACACCACCTCGTGCACCAGCGACTCGATCAACGGCTTCGCGATCGACCGCGGGACGGGCGTGACCAGGTTGACCCAGTGCGAGGACAGGCGCGGTGTCAGGAGCGGTACCGGGAGGACGCG
>JAVXWK010000994.1:0-5119 GCA_032230575.1 Pseudonocardiales bacterium
CTTGCTCGTCGCCAGGGTGCCGACGGACCGCGTGGCCGCCGATTCCACGCCTCCGCCCACCTGACGCACCGAGTAGGACGCGGTCGCGGGCGCACCCGCGTCGAGATAGCTCGTCGCCGTCGTCACCGGCGCGCGGTTGACCTTCACCCCGTCGCGGTAGACGTCGAACGCCACGTCAGCGGCGTCGGAGCCGAGCAGCCGCCACGACACGAAGTTGCCGTCGCCGTGGACAGACCGGATGCTGACGAGCCCGCGGTCGGAGGAGACCGCCGGTTCCGCCACCGCGGGAGTGCCGCCCGCGACGAGAACCGCCGCGAGCAGAGCTGACATCGTTGTCCGCCTCATGTCGCATCAACCACCCGAGACCGAGTAGCTGTTGGTGGTGAAGTTCTTGCCACCACTGGACGACGTGATCTCGTAGCCGAACTGGACCTCGCCGACCGTGACGTCGCCCCACCAGCCACGGGTGCGGATCCAGTTCATGACGCCCTTGAGGTCGACCGAGCCGGACGAGGTGTTGGACGTGCGCAGGAACGAGAACACCGCGTTGGCACCGTTGGAGCCGCGGTAGACGTCCCAGGTGTGGCCGCCGACGCTGAACGTGCCCTGACGCGACCCGATGGCACCGACCGCGCCGGTCCTGTTCATCCAGATCATGACCTCGTAGGCGTTGTTGTTGGCCCAGATGTCATAGGTGGTCGCGTAAGCACCGGAACCAGGCACGCTGACGTTGAAATTGCTCGTGAGCGAACCGATCGAGCCGAGCCGCTTGTTCAGCGCCCTGGCGGCATGCGGATAGGACTTCACTCCGCCGGTGTTGGGGTGGTTCGCCCACACGTTCCACTTGCTGTAGGAATCCGCCGAGATCGTCTGAGGACCGTAACCGCGGCCCCAGACGTCGTTGCGCAGGGTGTATCCACCGTTGGACCAGGTGCCCCACCGATCAGAGGACGTCCAGGCCGCCGCGAATGCGGTCTGCACGCCCAGCGGGAACGCCAGTGTGGCGGCCAATGCCACCACCAGCGTTCGCGTGAACTTGTTCATGGAGCTTTCCTTCCGGGAAATTGGAACGTTTCACTTCCCGGAACATTAGCGTCGAATAAATCGAATGCGGCGCTCGCAATTCTTCGACCTGTGTTCGACGTGGACGGCCGGGACTGTCAGGCCCCGGCGCTAAAGTCGCAGGCACAACGACGGGTGCCCGGGAGGCCGGTTGATCACCATCAAGGACGTCGCCAAGGACGCGGGCGTCTCCGTCAGCACGGTGTCCTACGTGCTCAGCGGCAAGAGGCCGATCTCGACGGCGACCTCGCGGCGCGTGCGCCGCAGCATCCACGAGCTGGGCTTCCACCCCAACGCCGGGGCGAGGGCGCTGGCGAGCAGCCGCACGAACGTCCTCTCGCTCGTCGTTCCACTCCGGACGGACCTGAACCTGCCGGTGATCATGCAGTTCGTGTCGTCGATCGTGGCGACCGCGCGCGAGCACGACTACGACGTCCTGTTGCTCACCAAGGAGTCCGGCGCCGACGAGGTCCACCGGGTGATCGCGTCCGCGCGGGCGGACGCGGTGATCGTGATGGACGTCGAGGCTCGCGACCCGCGCCTGCCGGCGTTGCGCGAGCTGGACGTGCCGGTGGTGCTGATCGGTGTGCCCGCCGACTCCGCCGGGCTCAGCTGCGTCGATCTCGACTTCGCCTCGAGCGGCGCGCAGACGGTGGCCCACCTGGCCGACCTGGGGCATCGCTCGATCGGGTTCATCGGCTCACCGCCGTCCGTGTACGAACGCAAGACCGGTTATGCGACGCGGTTCCTGGCCGGGCTCACCAGGACCGCGCGCAAGCGAGGCGTGACCGTCCACGTGCACCCGTGCGCGCCTACCTACACCGCTCTCAGCGCCTGCCTGGACAGCCTGCTGCGGCCCGAGATCGCCGTCACCGGGCTGGTGGTGCACAACGAGGCCGTGCTCGCGGACGTGGTGCTGGAGCTTCGGCGGCGGGACAAGCGGTTGCCGGAGGACATCTCCGTCATCGCGCTGTGCCCGGACACCATCGCCGCCGCCCAGCCGGTGCCGCTGACGTCGATCGCGATCCCGGCGGACGAGGTCGGCGCGATCGCGGTGGAGATGCTGATGCGCGGGCTGGCGGGCGAGCAGCCGGCGGAAGTCAGGCTGCTCGCCCCTCACCTCACCGATCGGGGCAGCACGGTCACGGCACCGAGCACGGCCGATCGTTGAGCGTGAACGACACGGGTTTCGCGTTCGTCCCGTTCCAGCTCCCGGTGAACCCGAAGCCGACGGTGGCGTTCGGCTTGATCTCCTTGTTGTAGCCCTGGTCGGCGACCGTCACCGCGGCTCCGGTCTGGCTGAGCTTGCCGTTCCACAGCTGGCTGATCACCTGACCGTTGGCGAACGTCCACTTCACCGTCCACCCGCTGACGGCCGTCGAACCGGTGTTGGTGACGCCCACGGCCGCCTGGAACCCGCCCTGCCACTGGTTCTCCACGGTGTACTTCACCGAGCACCCGGTTCCCGGCGGGTTACTGGTGGTCGTCGTTGTTGTCGTGGTGGTTGTGGTCGTTGTGGTGGTGGGTGGTGTTCCGGTCATCTCGCCGAGCACGATGCCGCGCCCGTTCGTGCCGAGGTAGACACGGCCGTACACGCGCGGGTCGCCCGTGATGGCGTCGCCGATGTTGCCGTACTGGTGGCGGTCGTCATTGATCCGCAACCAGTTCGTACCGGAGTCGTCGGACCGGAAGACACCTTTGACACCACCGGTTTCGCCGATCAGGTACAGCGAGGGGTAGGTCCGTCCCGCGGCCGCCTTGCCGAAGCCGATGTTGAGCGAGCTCGCCACGCCCGTGACCTTCACGAAGCCCGTGCCGGAGTCCGTGGACCGCCACAGCCCGCCCGTGCCCGCGAGCCAGATGTCGCCTTCCTTGCCTGCCACGGCTTTGAAGTGCGCCGACTCGGGCAGTCCGGTGGCGGCCGACGCGGTGAAGCTCGCGCCGCCGTTGGTGCTCACGTAGAACTTTCCGGCGGAGAACCCGTAGAACTTCATCGGGTTCACGCGGTCCGACTCGACGACCGCGCCCGCCGGGATGCCGGTCGACGCCGTCCACGAGTTGCCGAAGCCGGTCGCGTGGTGCACACCGGTGCCCGCCGGGCTCCAGACGAACCTGCTGCCATCAGCCGCCGCGGCCACCGTGCCGCCACCGGTGACACCGCCCGGTTCCTGGCCCTGGAACCAGTTCGCGCCGCCGTCGGTCGAGAACGCGACCCGGTTGTCGTTGGGCCTGCTGGTCTTGTCGAAGTCACCGGCGCGCACGATCGTCGCGGGGCTGAGCTCGGCGTAGTCCAGGCTGCGCGTGCTCGTGAAGTACGGCTGGCTGAAGGTTCTGGCGGGCACCGCGTCCAGCCGGTCGTGCCGGAAGCCGCCGATGTCACCGAGTGCGCTGATCAACGGCGGTCCGGTCGGCGGGCTGATCAGGTCCGTCACCGCGGTTTCCTCGAGCCCGGCGGCCATCGGCTTGATGGTGAACTGGGTGCCGCGGTCCCACGCGGTGAGGTCGGTGGTGCCGTAGATCGTGGCGCCCGTGCCGTACATCATCCGGTCGGAGTTGAACGGGTCGATCTCCATCGACTCGGTCATCCAGCCGAGCTTCGGGGAGACCTCCGGCGGTGCGGGGTTCGCGCCGAGGTCGAGCCACGGCGAGGCGGTGATGTCCATCTTGTAGCGGAAGCTGCGGTTCGGGTAGCTCGTCCAGTCCCAGACGCGTGTCCACGTGGCGCCGTAGTCGGTGCTGCGGAAGAACACCACGTCCGGCCACCACGCGATCTGCGTGGCCACCATGAGCGTGCCGGGCTTCTTGCGGTCGACGGTCAGACCGCTGTAGCCGAACGTGTTGTCGGTACTGGTCGACGGCACCGGGCTGATCCGCGTCCACGCGCCCGTTGCGGTGTTCAGCTTCCACACGTCACCCTTGGCGCCGTCGTACGGACCGCCGGTGTCACTCGTGGCGAGGTAGAGCGTGTCGCCTTCCAGAACTCCCTTGTGCGGCAGGAAACCTGTTGGTTGTCCTGCCACGCGTTCCCACGTCGTGCCGCCGTTGGTGCTGCGGTAGACGTTGTTCTCCTTGTCCGCGACGCCGACGTAGATGGTCTGCGTCGCCGTCGAAGCGCTTCCGGTGCGCGGGTCGAACGTCACCCACAGCACGCCCTGGTTGTCGTTGAGATAACCGTTGGGATCATTGGGATCCTGGGCGTAGTTGCCGGGGTTCGGGAACGCCGTGACCTTGCTCCACGTGGCACCGAAGTCCGTGCTGCGCCACAGGCCGTTGCCGCTCGGCGCGCCGAAGTACAGGACGCTGTCGCGGTTCGGGTCGATCGCGAGCCGCTCCCCCATGCCGCGGCCCGGCATGTTGCCGCCGATCTTGAACGGCAGTGAGGTGGTCTGCCACGTGGTACCGCGGTCGGTGGAGCGCAGGATCGCGCCGTTGTTGGGATCCCAGCTGTTGGTGTACATGCCCGCCGCGACGTACACGCGGTTCGGGTCCACGGCGTCGGTCGCGAGACTGGCGACACCGTTCAGCCCCCAGTTGTCGAGGCCGACGTGGTCGAGCAGCGGGATCCATCTGTTCGTCTGCGGGTTCAACCTGTACGCGCCACCGATGTCCGTGCGCGCGTAGACCAGGTTCGGCTCGCGCTGGTTGAACACGATGCCGGGCACGAACCCGCCACCGGCTATCTCGACGTTGCCCCACGAGTAGGACTCGGCTGCCGCCGGACTCGCGCTCGTCGTGTGCGCCACCACGACGAGCGCGGCCATCGTCACCGCCGCCAGTACACCTGCCAGGACTCTCCGCATCGAGAATTCCCTTCTCGCCGATTTCAGCGATGGTCGCTCTCGCGCGGGCGTTAATTCAAACAGTTCTCAGGTTTCGACTCGATTCGACTTCGCGAACACCTCGATCTCACCGAGCGTCAGATACCCGGACGGGCGGGCGGTCAGGACGACCCGGACGGCGGTCACCGGGCCGGGCGGGTTCAGCGCGACCGCGGTCGCCGAGGGCGTGACCTCGACGTCGCCGCTCGCGTCCACCCAGCTGCCGTCGATGGTGCGCA
>JAVXWK010000917.1:0-2930 GCA_032230575.1 Pseudonocardiales bacterium
CCGGCACGTTCGAAGGCCTCCCACGCGGTTTCCAGCAGCAGGCGCTGCTGCGAGTCGGTGGCCAGCGCTTCCCGTGGTGACATCCCGAAGAACGCCGGGTCGAACTCGCCCGCGTCGTGCAGGAAGCCGCCGAGCCGCGTCGCCGAGGTGCCGATGTCGTTGCCGGAGAACAACGAGTCGAGGTCCCAGCCGCGGTCGGACGGGAACTCGGAGATCGCGTCGGTGCCGTCGAGCACCAGCTGCCACAGGTCCTCCGGCGTCGACACCCCGCCTGGGAACCGGCAGGCCATCCCCACCACGACGATCGGGTCGTCGTCCGAAAGCGTCCTCGTGGCAACAACAACGTCATCCGTCCCGAACAGCTCGTCACGGAGGAACGCCGCCAGCACGTGCGCGGTCGGGTAGTCGAACACGAGCGTCGCGGGCAGCCGAAGCCCGGTGACCGCGGTGAGGCGGTTGCGCAGGTCGACAGCGGTCAGCGAGTCGAAGCCGAGGTCGCGGAACGCCCGTCCCGCGTCGAAACCCTCTAGCGCGAGCACCGCGCCGACCTGCGCGCGGATCAGGTCGAGCAGCGCGTCGAGGCGTTCGGCCTCGCCCAGCGGACGCAGCTTCGCGGCCAGTCCGGTCGCGGCGTCCGAACCGGCGACGGTGCGGCGTGCGCGAGTGCGGATCAGGCCGCGCAGCAACGAAGGAACCTCGCCCTGCGCCCGCAACGTCGCGAGGTCGAGGCGTGCGGGCAGCAACACCGCTTCGCCACTGGCCACGGCCGCGTCGAACAGCGCAGTACCTTGCGCCGGGGTGATCGGCGGCATTCCCGCGCGCACCAGGCGTTCCCGGTCGGCCTCGGTGAGAGAACCGGTGAGGCCGACCGTGGCTTCCCAGCTGCCCCAAGCCAGCGACACGGTGTTCGGCCGGTGCTGGGCGAGCGCGTCGAGGAACGCGTTGGCCGCCGCGTAGTTGCCCTGTCCGGCACCGCCGAGAATGCCCGCCGCGGACGAGAACAGCACGATCCTGGCCTCGGGCAGCAACTCGTAAAGGTGCCACGCGGCATCGACCTTGGGCCGCAACACGGTGTCGAACTGCTCGGGCGTCAGCGACTCGATCACGCCGTCGTCCAGCACGCCCGCGGTGTGCACGACGGACTTGACAGCGTGCTTCTTCAGCAGCCGCTGCAACGCCTTGCGGTCACTGACATCGCACTTGACGACCTTGACGGTCGCGTCGGCCTCCCAGTCCGGCTTCTTGCCGCTCCGGCTGGCGAGAATCAGTTCCGTGACGCCGTGCTCGGCCACGAGGTGCTGCGCGATCACACCACCGAGCCCGCCACCTCCGGTGATCAGCACCGGGCTTTCCCAGACGATCTCCTGCGCTGCCGCCGCACGGGTCAGGCGCGGCACTTGCAGCTGCCCCTGCCTGATGCGCAGCTGAGGTTCTTCGGTAGCAAGCGCTTGCGGCAGAACGGCATCGTCGTCGATGTCGACCAGCACGAACCGGCCTGGGTGCTCGGTCTGCGCCGACCGCACCAGACCCCACACCGCCTGCCCTGCCAGATCTCCTTCGCGTGTCACGAAAGCGAGCCGCTCGGCACGTTCGCTGATGATCCACTCCTGCAACTTCGCGAGCACCCGTGACGTCAACACCCGCGTCGACTCGATGACGTTGCCGTCGCCGACGACATGCTCGACGACCACGTTCTCGGCTGCGTCCGAGGGCAGTGCGACCGGCGTCCATTCGATCCGGAACAGCGAGTCGCGATCAACCTCGTTGTGAGGCAACGCGACCGGCCGCACGACGAGCGATTCGACCATGGCGACGGGCTGCCCGGTGGTGTCGGCGAGCGCGATCTCCATCGCGTCCCCGTTGGAACGCAACCGGACCCGCAGCTCCGTCGCGCCCGTGGCGTGCAGCGACACGCCTTCCCACGAGAACGGTAGCCCTGCACCGTCCTTCGCGAGCAAGGCGGCATGCAGCGCGGAGTCCAGCAATGCCGGATGCAGGCCGAATCCCGCGGTGTCCTCGGTGGTCGTCACTTCGGCGTAGACGTCGTCGCCGTCCCGCCACACCGCGCGCAGCCCCTGGAACGCGGGCCCGTACTCGAAGCCCATGTCCGCGAACCGCTCGTAGGAACCTTCAACGTCAACGCTTTCCGCACTCGGCGGCCACATTGTCGCATCGAAGTCACTGGCAGCACTGCCGCTCGACAGCGTGCCGGAAGCGTGCTCGATCCACGGCGCGTCGTCGTCGGTGCGCGAGTAGATAGTAACTGCCCGACTGTCTTCCCCACCCCGCACCGCGACCTGCAGCTGCACCGATCCGTCGAGCACGAGCGGCGCGGAGATCGTGAGCTCGTCGAGCTTCTCGCAGCCGACCTCGTCACCTGCCCTGACCGCGAGTTCGACGAACGCCGTTCCGGGCAACAGGATCGTGCCGCTGACCGCGTGATCCTGCAGCCAGGGGTGCGAGCGCGCCGACAGCCTCGACGTGAACAGCACGTCCTCGCTACCCGCGACACTGACCGCGGCGCCGAGCAACGGGTGCTCGACGGCGCTGAGCCCGAGCCCGGACGGATCGCCGGAGCTGAGTCGCCCCGCAGGCCAGAACCGTTGCCGCTGGAACGCATACGTGGGCAGGTCGACCAGCTTGCCACCGCTGAAGTCCCACTTGACGTTCAGCCCGTTGACGTGAGCCTGCGCGAGTGCCGTGAGCAGCTGCTTCTGCCCGCCTTCGTTGCGCCGCAGCGTTCCGAGCACCACCGCCTCGGCGCCTGCTGCTTCCACGGTCTGCTCCACGCCGATCGTCAGCACGGGGTGGGCGCTGGGCTCGACGAAGAACCGGAAACCGTCGCGCAGCAAGGCGTTCGTGGCGTTCTGGAACTCGACCGTCCGGCGCAGGTTGGTGAACCAGTAGCCGGCGTCCATGGTCGCGGTGTC
>JAVXWK010000926.1:0-10471 GCA_032230575.1 Pseudonocardiales bacterium
GCGGCACGTGGGTTCGCACCCACCGCGTAAAGACAACGGCCGGCCGGGAGGTGTTCCAGCACGAACCACAACGCCGCCACGAGCACCAGTGCGACCACGAACGGTCCTGGCACCGGACCGAGCGACCACGTGGCGATCGTGTCGAAGTACGCGGCACGGGCGCCATCGGCGTCCACGACCTGTTTGCCCTCGGTGTACCAGTAGGTGATCGCGAAGATCACCTGCCCGGTCGCCAGGGTGGCCACGAACGCGTCGACCTGGGCCAGTTCGACCAGCAGCGCGTTGAGCAGGCCGACGAGGGCCCCGCCCACCAGCACGAGCGCGATGACCAGCCGGTAGTCGATTCCGGCCAGCTGCAACGACAACGCGAGCACCTGCCACAACCCGAGCGCGTAGCCGACCGAGAGGTCGATCTTGCCGGCGATCATCGGCACGGTGACCGCGACCGCCAGCACAAGTGGCACGGCGTTGCCCGCGGCGAGCAGCCGGAAGTTCAGCCCGGTGGCGAACGTTTCCGGTGACAGCACCGCGAAGAGCACGAACAGCGCGGCCGTGACGAACACCATGCCGTACACGGTGAGCAGCTTGCGCGAGACCGCGACGCTCTTGGGGGGCTCCAGCGCGGTCGATCGCACCGACGTGTGCGACGGCATCAGACTCCTTCGTCCGGCAATCCGGATGCGGCGGCGGCGAGTGCACCGGTCGTGAGCCGGTTCCCGGCGAGCTCGCACCGGACCCGGCCACGCTCGAAGACCAGTGCGCGGTGACAGACCGCGGCGACCTCCTCGAGATCGGTCGAAACCACGAGAGTGGCCACGCCCCGCTCCGCCGCCTTGCGCAGCAACGCGTGGATGTCGGCCTTCGCCCCGACGTCGACGCCCATGGTCGGCTCCTCCAGCACGACCACGGCCCTGCCGGTCGACCACCAGCGGGCGAGCATCACCTTCTGCTGGTTGCCACCGGAAAGCGCGTCGACGGCGATCTCGGTGCCGGCCGGCCGCACGCCGAACTCGCGGACGAGCTTCGCGGCGTGACCGCGCTCGGCCCGGCCACGCGACCAGCTGTCGCGCACCGCCGGGTTCAGGAACATGTTCTCCCGCACGGAAAGCCCGTTCGCCAGTCCCTCCGCCTCGCGGTTGGACGTGCTGAACCCGATGCCCGCCGCCACCGCGCTCGCGGTGTCCCGTGGCCGGAAGTCCTCGCCTTCCAGCGACATGCGTCCAGCGCGCAACGGCAGCACGCCCGCGACCGCCCTGCCGATCTCCTCCTGGCCCGCGCCGCGCAGACCGACCAGGCCGACCACCTCACCGGCGCGCAGGGTCAGCTCGACAGGTCCGACATCGCCCACCTCGGCCCCGTGCAGCTCCAGCCGCACGACGGTGCCCGCCTCACCCGGCGGTGTGGTCGCCGCGGACCTGCCCACGATGAGCCGCACCAGTTCGCCAGGAGGAACGTCGTCCGTGGCGCCCCTGCCGACGACCTCGCCATCACGCAGCACGACCACGGAGTCGGCGATCTCGTACACCTCGTCCAGCCGGTGCGAGACGTAGATCATGCCGACGCCCCGGTCCCGCAGCCCGCGCAGCACGGTGAACAGCCGGGCCACGTCCGGCAGCGGCAGGCTCGCGGTCGGCTCGTCCAGCACGACCAGCTTCGGTTCGCCCGTCAGGCAACGGGCGATCGCGAGCAGTGAGCGCTCGGCACGGGGAAGGTCGAACACGCGCGCGTCCGGATCGATGCCACCGCCGACGAGGTCGAGCGCACGGACCGCCTGCTCCCGCACTCGTGACCACGAAACCACCCCGCCACGGCGAGGAAAGCCCGCCGCCATCGCGATGTTCTCGGCCGCGGTCATCCACTCGACGAGTCCGAGGTCCTGGTGCACGAACGCGATGCCGTGCCGCGACCGGGCACCGTCGACCTCGATGGTGCCGCTGTCCGGCCGGTGCACGCCGGCGAGCATCTTGATCACGGTGGACTTGCCCGCGCCGTTCTCGCCCAGTAGCGCGACGATCTCGCCACGCCCCACCTCGAACGTCACGTCGTCGACAGCTCTGTTGCCGTGGAAGGACTTGACCAGGTGCTCGACGCTCAGCAGCGGCGTCACCCGGTAGCTCCCCTGGTGCGCGTGCGCACGCGGTAGAGGCTCGTCGAAGCGGCGACGAACAGCTCGTCACCGGCCGGACCGCCGAAGCACACGTTGCCGACGACCTCCGGAATCGCGATCTTTCCCAGCCAGGTGCCATCCGGTGCGAAGATCTGCACCGAGTCGCCGCTGGACGTCCACACGTTGCCGTGCTCGTCGACCCGGAAGCCGTCGGCGACACCGGGGCTGATCTCGGCGAAGACCCGGCCGTTGACGCACCGCCGGTCGTCGGTGACGTCGTAGACGCGGATGCAGTGCTGACCGGTCCCGTCCGTGCGCAACGCGGAGGAGGTGTCGGAGACGTAGAGCAGTCGTTCGTCCGGCGAGAAGGCCAGTCCGTTCGGCTCCTCCATGTCGGTGATCACGGGCGTCGGGTCCTCGGCGCCCGGCACGTACCGGAACACGTAATGCGCCCCGTACTCGCGTTCGCCCGGATGTCCCTCGTGCGGCTGGATGATCCCGTAGGGCGGGTCGGTGAACCAGATCGCGCCGTCGGAGGCGACCACGATGTCGTTGGGCGAGTTGAGTCGCGCCTCGCCGAACCGATCGACCAGCACGATCGTCTTCCCGTCGGCCTCCGTGCGTTCCACTGCCCGCCTGCCGTGCGAGCACGTGACCATCCGCCCCTGCCGGTCGCGCGTCCTGCCGTTGGTGAACTCGACCTCGGTGCGGTCGACGGTCACCTCGCCGGTGGCAGCCGTCCAGCGCAGGATCCGGTTGCCGGGAATGTCCGACCAGACGACCGCCTGCTCGTCCGGCAGCCACAGCGGCCCCTCGCTCCACGTCGCGCCACTGCCGAGTCGTTCGACCCGCGCCGCCGGATCGACGAGCACCTCCAACCGCGGATCAGCCACGACGACGTTCGCCACCTGCCGCACCACCCTCAGTCGTTGTCCGTGAGACACAGTTCTAATGGACAGGAACGATCACGCGGCGGCACCGCCGCGTGATTCCTCGTTTTTCGGATGGTTCCCGATCACGTGTGACCGAGCCATCACTTGACAGACCACCACGTGGCCAAACTGAGCCAGCCAGGCATTTTCGAGACCGCGAACCCGTTCGTCCACTCTGGACGTGTCGGCAGCGGACTCCGGATCGGCGGTATGGTCGGCCTGCCGTTCTCGTCGGGAAAGTCCACAGTGGACAGTAACTCCCGTCACAGAACCGGTGGTACCGGGAACCGGTCGACACGAGGTCCGGCCTCGTTCCCGGCAGTTGATCAGAGCCGGAAGGATCCGAAGCTTTTCCATGGCACGCAAGAAGCAGAAGAAGCACACCCCGATGATCAAGCGGCAAGGCATGTCGTTGAACGTGGTCCTGGCAACAGTCGTAGTAGTGCTCGCGGGCGTCGTCTTCGGCGGCATCGCGTTCTCCCATCGCGGTAACAGCACCGACTCGGGTGGCACCGCGCTGGTGCCCACCGGCGCCAACGCCCTAACCACCGCGAACGAGGGCAAGGTCACGATCGTCGAGTTCCTCGACTTCCAGTGCCCTGCCTGCGTTCGCAACTACAACAACGTGGCGAGGAAGTTGGAGGACGACTACCGCGGCCGGATCACGTTCATCACGCGCAACCTCCCACTGGAGATGCATCCGCTGGCCCTGCCCGCGGCCAAGGCGAGCGAAGCGGCTGCCAGGCAGGGCAAGTACCGCGAGATGTACCACGCGCTCTATGACAACTTCGAGAGGTGGGCGCGCGACGGCAAGACCATGTCGTCCGACGATGCGCGTGCGGTCGCGCTGTTCGAGCAGTTCGCCACGACGGCGGGAATCGACGTGGAAAGGTTCCGCGCCGACATGGTGTCGCCCGAAGTCAAGGCCGCGATCGACCGCGACATCGCGGAGGCGAACAAGCTCGGCGTGACCAGCACGCCGACCTTCTTCTTCAACGGCGCGAAGTTCGAGCCGACCGGGCAGTCCTACGACGAGATCGACCGCGAGCTCCGAGCGAAGATCGACGCCGCACTCGCCTGAGCGGGCTGTCGAAGACCGCCGTCCGATCCTCGCCCAAGCGGTGCAGCATTGACGCTGATCATGTCTGCGAGTACCTGCCAACGGCGAGCACCCGTTCCGGCCGCGTGGCGACATAGCCCTTCTGGCGCCCTACTTGTGTCGGTTGTTTTCCGGGAACGCTCCCTGAAAAGCTGCGTCACGTCAACTCGGCATCATTTGAAGGAGAGCGGTGAGCATTCGTACCCGACTGGCAGCCGGAATTCTCGCGGCGGCCGCCGCGAGCGGGATGACGGCAGGCCTGGCACCGGTGGCCGCAGCGTCCACCGGTAACGCCCCGAACGTGACCGAGGAGCGCTCCGGGGAGTGGCGGGGCCTGCGTGAAGGGCCGCTGAGCTCGGGTTCTGAGTGCAGCGCCCGAGCCAGGCACTGGACGGAGAAGACCAGGATCTTCCACTACTGCAGGCACTCGGACGGCTCGTTCGGCCTGCCGGAAGGCTGGTACGTCTTCGAGCTGGTCTGAGGTCGCTCACCTGAATGCGAAGGGCTGGCCGCCGTGGCGACCGGCGCTTCGCATTCAGGTTTTCAACACCTTTGACAAAATTCCCTGCGCCGTCGATTCGACGGTCGATTCGAATCGTTTGTGAATGTGATCATCCGGCGTGAAGCCGATAGACCGGAACGTGTGCAGTGGATTCGTCCGTGAACGCCGTACCCGTGCAGTCCGCATGCCTGCTCGCCAGCTGCGGCTGACCGCTCAGGACGGGTTCACGGCGCGGGCCGCTCCCCCACCGCGCCGCACCGGTTCCGCCACCGCGTGCCAGCGCCCGTCCGGCAGGCGCTCGATCGCCGTCGCGGCACCGATCTCGGCGACCTCGCCGAACCGGTGGCCCAGCGACTCGAGCCCTGCCCGGCCGGAGGAGGCGAGGAACGCGGGCTCCGCGGTGGCCACCGCCGTGTTGCGTTGCGAAACGCGAGGCGCGGCAACGGCGTCCAGCAGCGTCCGGCCACGGCCGTAGCGCTCCGCGAGGATCTGCGTCACGGTGGTGATGATCGTGCCGCCGCCGGGTGATCCGGCGGCGAGCACGATCCGGCCGCGGTCCAGCACGATGACGGGGGACATCGCGGACCTCGGCCGCTTTCCGGCGCCTGGCAGGTTCGGGTCCTGACCACCGGGCAGCGCGGGAACGAAGTTGAAGTCGGTCAGCTCGTTGTTGAGCAGGAAACCGCGGCCGGGCACGACGATGCCGTTACCGCCCTCGGACTCGATGGTCGAGGTGTAGGAGACCGCGTTGCCCCACCTGTCCGTGACGACGAGATGCGTCGTGCGCTCCGCCTCGTTGCCCGGCTTCGCGGGAGAACCGTTGGCAGCACAGGGTCGCGGGTTGCGCGGATCGCCCGCACCCGTGGGCGCGGGTAGCGCGGCGCCTCCCCGGATCAGGCACGCACGGCTGTCGGCATAGCGCTGCGAGAGCATCTGCCGTGCGGGCACTTCGGCGCGCGAGGGATCGCCGACCCAGCGCGTGCGGTCAGCGAACGCGAGTTTCGTCGCCTCCATGAACCGGTGCAGGTACTCGGTCTGCGGCACCTTCGCCAGATCGGTGGTCTCCAGGATGTTCAGCGCCTCACCCGTGCTGAGACCACCCGCCGGGGCCGCGGCGCTGTAGACGTCCAGGCCGCGGTAGCTCGTCCTGGCCGGGGCCGGTTGCGTCACCCGGTAGCCGGCGAGGTCCGCGATCGTCATGTGGCCTGGACGAACGTCGCGCGTGGAGCCGGGAGCCACCGGCGGATGGCGCACCGTCCGCACGATGTCGCGGCCGAGCGCGCCGCCGTAGAGCGACGCCAGGTTAGTCCGCGCCAGCTCGCGATAGGTGTCCGCGAGCGCGGGGTTGCGGAAGATGCTGCCGACCGCGGGTGGTTTGCCGCCGGGCAGGAACAGATCGCGGCTGGAGGTGAAGTCCGCGAACCGCCGGGCGTTGTTCGCGATCTGGCGGTGGAACGTCTCGTCCACCACGAAACCGCGGCGCGCGATCGTCTCGGCAGGAGCGAGTGCCCGGCCGAGGCTCAGCGTGCCCCACCTGGCCAGCGCGCGCCTCCACGTGGCGGGGTTGCCCGGCACGCCGACCGACAGACCGCTCGTCATCGCCTCGTCGAATGCAATCTCCGCGCCGTTCTCGACGAACAGCTGCTCGTGTGCGGCGGCCGGCGCGGTCTCGCGTCCGTCGATTGTGGACACTCGTCCTGTCGACGCCTGGTAGTGCACGAAAAATCCCCCGCCCGCGATTCCGGTGGAGAACGGGTCGGTGACGCCGAGTGCGGCTGCCGTCGCGACCGCGGCGTCCACGGCGTTGCCACCGCGGCGCAACACCTCGACGCCCACCGCCGACGCGTCGGGGTCCACACTGGACACAGCGCCTCCGGAACCTGTCTGCTCGGTCAGCCGTGGAGCCGCGGGTGCGGGTGCGGGTGCGGTCAGAACGGAACCGGTGAGCGCCAAGCTCAGGACGGCGCTGAGAAGCATCAACTCGAGAGTCCTTGGATCAGCAACGGGGACATGATCGAGAAAACACGAGCCCGCGCGCCTCCCGCTGGGAATCCGGCACGACGCGGAACAACTTCCGAATTCGCCCGAGCCGCTCTGGTGAGGGTTTTCCCGCCCGCGCGCGCCCGCAGGACGCGACCCGCAACCCCGGTCCGGCTTCCGTGGCTGAATGAGCCGAACCGAAAGGAGCACACACATGAGCAACAACGTCTTCCGGAGCGCGGTCACTTCCGCGGTTCTCGCCGCCGCACTCGTGTTCACCGTCGTCCCCGCTCAGGCGAGCGGCGAGCTGCTCTACACCCAGGGCAGTCGTCACCTGAGCTACGACGGAGCCTACCGAGCCCTGCAGCAGTACCGCGACGAGTGCGTCAACGACTACCACGGCGCCGTCAAGTACTCCTACATCACTCAGTCCGACGACGCGTACTGGGCCAATTTCGCGTGCAAACGCCGCTGAGCGCGGCACGCGAACCAGGAGCGGCCATCCGGCAAGTCATAGACAAAAGGTCAGTGAGATCCCCATGAGCGTTCTGCGGCCGCACGGCCGTCAGCGGGGGGTCGGATGTCGTGGCCACCTCGGCGTCGTAGGACACGACGGCGAGATCGTCCGGAACGCGGACCCTCGGTCGCGGGCACGTTCGAGCACGCCGATCGCCTCGCGGTCGGCGTGCACCAGCGCCGCGTGCACGTCGGCGGCAGGCACTCGTCGATCACCTCGCGGCCGCGAGCGTCCACTGTGGAGGGCCGTAGGGTGGCACGTCGAGCGCGGGAACGCCGTTGAACGGCAGCTCCAGCGACGACACAGCCGTCGTCCAACCGGCCCGGATGGCGTCGCTGTGCGGACTCTGCCGTGAGGTGACGAGCCCGATGCGGCGGTGGTCGCGCGTGGCGAGGTGCAGGACGGCGAGCCCGGCGCTGATCGCGTGGTCGGTGACCGCCGCGTCCAGCGCGATCGTGGGCCGCTCTGGCGGCGGGAGACGTTCGACCAGCACGACCGGCACGGTCTGCGCGCCGAGCCAGCGCAGCAGTTCGACACCCGCCCGCCCGCTCGTGCTCGGTGCCACCAACAGGGTCTGCACGCCGGGGTCGAGCAGTTCGCACACCCGGCGGCGGTCCTCCGCGGCGTCGTAGCTGGACGCGCGCAGCACCAGCCGTCCTCCCGCCGCGGCCACAACGGTCTGCGCGCCCTGGACCACCGCCGGCCAGTAGCACTCCACCGACGGCGCCACCATGCCGATCAGCGGGTGTGACGGCGCCGGGGCCCACCACGGACTGCGGTCCGCACGGGAAGCGCTCGGCGTGCTTGGGCACTGGCACGCGGCGCGACCACCGAGCTGTTCTCGAACTCACCGACGTGGTGGATGTGCATCAACCACAACCCCTCCGGCGCTGCCAACGCGAACAACAACAACAACAACAACAACCTGCAGCCGCAGCACTACCGCACCCACGCGGCGTACATGGCCGAGGTGGCCCGGCAGTTCCGCGACCGTTTCGGCGTCACGTTCCGCACGGTGGAGCCGTTCAACGAGCCCGCGTCGAACTACTGGTCGGCCACCGGGAAGCAGGAGGGTTGTCACTTCGATCGCTCGACCCAGCGGACCGTGCTGCAGCACCTGCGGCAGGAGATGAACACCCGCGGCCTGACCGGTATGGACATCGCCGCGTCGGACGAGACCAGCTACGACGCGGCGCGCAGCACGTGGAACTCCTTCGACGCCACCACGAAGTCCGTCGTCAACCAGATCAACGTGCACGGCTACCAGGGTTCCGGTGGACGGCGCGACCTGGTCCACGCCGACGCGAAGGCGGCGGGCAAGGTGCTCTGGAACTCCGAGTCCGGTGAGCGGGACGGCAGCGGGCTCACCCTGGCCACCAACCTGTGTCTGGACTGGCGCTCACTGCACCCCACGGCGTGGTGCTACTGGCAGGTGATGGACCCGACCCCGGCCTGGGCGTTGGTCGCCTACGACCCGAACACGCTGCGGGCGGGCGCCGTGCAGAACAAGCTCTACGTGCTGGCGCAGTTCACCCGACACATCCGTCCAGGCATGCGGATCATCTCGGCCTCCACCGGAAACGCCGCGGTGGCCTACGATCCTGCCGCCCGCAGGCTCGTGCTCGCCGCGGTCAACACCGCGACCTCGTCCCAGACGATCACCTTCGACCTCACCAGGTTCGGCACCCTGCCCACCGGCATGATCACCAGATGGTCGACCTCGACGACCAGCGGCAGCGACCGGTACGTGCAACGCACCGACGTGCGGCTGAACGGCAAGCTGCTGCGGGTTCCGTTCGCGGCGGGACAGGTGCAGACCTTCCAGCTCGACGGGGTCACCGCGCCGTAGCCAGGCGGCGCCGGAACATCCGCACGAAGATGTGCTCATCGAGCACGAGCGCGGCGAAGAAGACACCGGCGGTGAGCGCGGGCAGGAGTTTGACGAGAACTCCTGCCCGCGCCACCAGCGGTGCGCCGACCGTCAACCACAGGAACACGTTCGGCGTGCCTTGCGTGACGTAGAGGTGCCTGCGGGTCTCGAGCACGCCGACGAGCACCCGCGGCAGGGCGAACGCGGCCACCACCAACGCAACTTCGGCCAGCCCGAACGGAATCAGCTCCGACGGCAACGAGGTGGACGGCGTGAGCGCGTACCCGGTGAGCCCGGCGAGCGGGATGAGAGCGGCGGAGCCCAGCCAGTTCCAGTTCGTGGTGAGCCTGCCCGCCGTGATCGGATCACGGTGCCGCAGCCGCTGCGCCACCAGCGTCGGCAACGTGACGGCGCACAGCAGCACGACCGCGGACGCGGCCACCAGCCCACGCGGCAACGGGTCGTGCTGCGTCGCCGCGACCAGCAGCAGCACCGCCGGTGTCACGAGCGAGGCGGCCAGCGTGTGGCGCACGCTCGCGTGGAAGTCGCCGCCCCACAACAGGGCGAGTACGGGTGCCAGGGTGGCCGGCGGCACCAGCAGTGCGAGACCGAGCAGCAGCAACGGAACGCTGTCGGTGGTGAACAGCAGAGCCGCGCCCGCCGCCGACTTGAGCACAGTGCCCGCCACTAGACGGCCGAGCCCGGTGGTGACCCGCAGCGTCCGCGGTTGCAGTCGCAGCATGCCGAAGAACGTGCTGCACATCAGCAACGTCGTGATCGCGGTCGACAACACCGCCGCGGGCAGCGGGCTGCGCAGGACGAACTGTAGGAACGCACCCAGCACGCACGAACCGGCCAGCAACGCGGGCAACCGGATCTCGACGTGCTCACCAAGATCGTTGATCTTCGCCGCGACCGCGGGAGCCGCGGCGATCCGGCGGAGGTCCTCTTCGGACAACGGCCGCGCATTGGGAATCTTCATGTCGCGGTAGTCGTGCAGATCGGCGAGCACGACCGCGAACATCTCGACCACGTACTTGTGCGTGACCACGAGAACCCGCTTGCCCTCGCGCGACGCGGGCAGCAGCACCTCGATGTAGTAGCGCCGGACCCGCTCCCTGAGCTCCTCCCAGCTCTCCCCTCCCGGAGGCGTGCCGGTGGTGGAGTGGAAGCACTCGGTGTAGCCGCGGAACCCGACCGCCTTCTTGACCAGGCTCTTGTTCGCCGCCGTGAACACGCCGAAGTCGCGCTCGTCCAAGGCATGTTTCTCGACCCTGGTGGCCGGATCTTCTGCGAGGTGGCCGATGATGACGGCCGCCGTCAGTCGCGCTCGGTCCAATGTGGACGTGTGCACCTCGTCGAAGCGGATGCCCAGCGCCGCGACCGCGGCCCCCGCTTGGTGGGCCTGCCGCACGCCGAGATCGGTGAGCGGCGTGTTCTGCCTGCCGGCGAAACGATTCTGCT
>JAVXWK010001109.1:0-8438 GCA_032230575.1 Pseudonocardiales bacterium
CACCATCTCGGCGAGCACGCCTGAACTCGTGGTGGGCACGCCGAGGTGCGCCCGCAGCTCCTTGATGTGGGCGCGCCAGATCGTGAGGTCCTTGGCGCGGATCTGCTGCTGGATCTCCGCGAACTGCGGATCGGACGCGGCCGCCTCGTAGATCGCCACCATCTCGGCCAGGTAGTCCTGATAGGACTTCCAGTACGCCCGCACGTGGTCGCGGACGTCCTGCTCGGTCCCCATCGTGTGGCCGTGGCCCGACGCGTGCACGACCCGCTCGTGCCTCGCATCGAGGAAGTCGTCCGCCAACGCCCGGAGCACCGCGGCCTTCGAGTCGAAGTACCGGTAGATGCCCCCGGTGGCGCGGCCGGCTTCCGCGGTGATGTCGGTGATCTTCGTAGCCGTGTAGCCCCGCCTGGCGAAGACCCGCCGGGCCGCGTCCTTGAACTCCTCGGCCGCGCGGTCCGACCTCGACGTGGTCACCAGAGCCTCCTGTTGAAAGTGACGTCACTTTCAACTGTACGTCTTGGCCACCAGGGTCAGGACGTCGTAGGTCGCGACCGGCGCGTCGTCCTGGTTCGTGACGACGGCATCCCAGCGGACCTCGCCGTAGTCGGCATTGGTGCGTGGGGTGATCTCCTTGACCGTCAGCTTCACCGCGATCGTGTCACCGGCCTTCACCGGCCTGAGGAACCGCAGGTGGTCGACGCCGAAGTTGGCCAGCACCGGTCCGGGCCGGGGTTCGACGAACAACCCGGCGGCGAGCGACACCACCAGGTAGCCGTGCGCGACGATGCCGCCGAACAACGGGTTGGCCGCCGCCGCTTCGCGATCGGTGTGCGCGTAGAAGGTGTCGCCGGTGAACTCGGCGAAGTGGTCGATGTCGGCGCGTGTGATCTGCCGGGGGAGGGACACGACCGTGTCGCCGATCCTCAGTGCCGCCAGGCTCTTGCGGAACGGGTGCACCTCGTCCACCACCCGCCGCGACCCGGTCGTCCACCGGCCGGTGATCGCGGTGAGCATGTCCGGGGAGGCCTGCACGGCGGTGCGCTGCATGTGGTGCAGCACGCTGCGGATGCCGCCCAGCTCCTCGCCGCCGCCCGCGCGGCCGGGACCGCCGTGCACCAGCACCGGCAACGGGCTGCCGTGTCCGGTCGACTCGGCCGCGTCGTCGCGGTTGAGCACCAGGATCCGGCCGTGCCACGGGGCGGTGCCCAGCACGATCCGCCGTGCCACAGCGGGATCGTTCGTCACGAGCGACCCGACCAGACTGCCCTTGCCGCGTGCCGCCAGCTCAATCGCTTCCGACGCCGTTCGATAGGTGAGCACCGTGCTGACCGGTCCGAACGGCTCGACGTCGTGCGGCTCGGCTGCACCAGGCCGGGCACGGAGCAACACGGGGGAGACGAACGCGCCGCGCTCGGGATCGGCGTCGATCAAGTCGGCAGGGTGGTCGCCGAACACGACATCGGCGGCGTTGCGCAGGGACTCGATCGCCTTGCGGACGTCCTGACGCTGACCGAGCGACGCCAGCGGGCCCATCCGCACGTGCTCGTCCGCCGGGTTGCCCACGGTGATCTCGGCGAGCCGGGCGGCGATCGCCTCCGCCACTGCGTCCGCGATCGGCTCCGGCACGATCGCGCGCCGGATGGCCGTGCACTTCTGGCCCGCCTTCACGGTCATCTCGGTGACGACACCCTGGACGAACAGGTCGAACTCGGGGTGCTCGGCCGTGACGTCGGGCCCGAGGATCGAGCAGTTGAGCGAATCCGCTTCCACCCCGAGGCGAACGCCGCCGTGCTGCACGCTGGGGTGGTTGCGCAGGATGCCCGCGGTGTGCGCGGAACCGGTGAAGGCAACGGAGTCCTGCTCGTCCAGTTCGTCGAGCAACCCGCGCGGGCTGCCGCACAGCAGTTGCAGCGAGCCTTCCGGGACGATGCCGGACTCGACGATGCGCCGGACGACGGCCTCGGTCAGGTAGGCGGTCTGGCTCGCCGGCTTCACGATGCTGGGCAGCCCGGCGAGGAACGCGGGCGCGAGCTTTTCCAGCATGCCCCACACCGGGAAGTTGAACGCGTTGATCTGCACCGCGACGCCTGGCCGCGAGGTGTAGAGGTGCCGGCCGAGGAACGTGCCCTCGCGGCCGAGTCGCTCCGGACCGCCGTCCAGCACGACGGTGTCGTTCGGCAGCTCGCGCACGCCTTTGCTCGCGTAGCTGAACATCGTGCCGAACCCGCCGTCGATGTCGATCATCGAGTCGCGTCTGGTGGCTCCGGTGCGCGACGACAGCGCGTACAGGAAGTCCTTGTCCGCGCTGAGGTGCTTGGCCAGCTCCTTGAGCAGCAAGGCCCGCTGGTGGAACGTCAGCTCGCGGATGGCCGGGCCACCGGCGTGCCGCGCGTGCTCGACCATCGTGCGCGGATCGAGTCCGTCGCTCGACAGTCGCGCGACCACCTCGCCGGTCGTGGCGTCCAGCAGCGGTTCGCCCTCGGCCTGGGCTCGGAACCAGCTCCCGGCGACATAGCTTTCCAGCATCGCGCGGTCCTTTCGTGGGCGGCAGGCGCCCAGGTATAACAGAACGATCGGTCAGTAAGTCATCGCCAGAAGGAGACCCCCTGATGCCAGCTCCAGCCGTTGTGGGTGTCTACGGCGGTGGCCGGATGGGCGCGGGCATCGCCCACGCGTTCGCGGTCGCCGGCAGCGCTGTCACCGTGGTCGAGAACGACGAACGCGCCGCGGCGGCCGCACGGACCCGCGTCGAGAAGAGCCTGGCGAAGTCGGTGGAACTGGGCGTGGCAGTCACCGGCACCGTCGAAGTGGTCATCGACCCGGCGGCGTTGGCGACCGCGAACGTGGTGGTCGAGGCGGTTCCCGAACTGCCGGAGGTGAAGCGCGCCGTGCTCGCGACCGTCGCCCGCTGCGCACCGGACGCGGTGATCGGCACGAACACCAGCTCGTTGTCGATCGACGATCTGGCCTCCGCGCTGCCGGACCCGTCCGTCCTCATCGGACTGCACTTCTTCAACCCGGTCCCTGCCAGCGATCTCGTCGAGGTCGTGGTCGGTGCGCGCACCGCCTCCGAACTCGTCGGCAGGGCTCAGGAATGGGTGCGGGGCCTGGGCAAGCACGCGATCACCGTGCGGGACTCACCGGGATTCGCGAGCAGCCGTCTCGGCGTTGCCATCGCGCTGGAGGCGATGCGGATGGTCGAGGAAGGCGTGGCCTCGGCGGAGGACATCGACAGCGCGATGACGCTGGGCTACCGCCATCCGGTCGGGCCGTTGCGCACCACGGACATCGTCGGCCTCGACGTGCGGCTGGCGATCGCCGAGCATCTCTCCCGCGAGCTGGGCCCCCGGTTCGCCCCGCCACAGGTGTTGCGGGACAAGGTCGCGGCAGGCCACCTCGGCCGCAAGACCGGTGAGGGGTTCTACCGGTGGTGACCAGGCGGCGGGGCCGGCCGGGCCACGACCAGGAGTCGCTGCTCCGCGCGGCCGCCGAACTGTTCCTCGAGCGCGGTTACGACGGCACGAGCATCCAGGACCTGGCGACCCGCCTGGGCGTGGGCAAATCGGCCATCTACCACCACGTGCCGAGCAAGGAGGCGTTGCTCGGCCTTGCCGTCGGCCGCGCACTGGACGGTCTGTTCGCCCAGGTCGCGAAGCTTGGGGACGGGCGCGCGGCCGACCGGCTGGAACAGCTCGTCCGCGGCAGTGTCGCGCTGCTCGTCGAGGAACTGCCGTTCGTGACGCTGTTGCTGCGCGTGCGGGGTAATACGGAGACCGAGCGTGCCGCATTGGTCCGCCGCCGCGAGTTCGACGGCATCGTCACGGACCTCGTCGCCCATGCCGTGGCCGAGGGAGATCTGCGCGCCGACGTCGAACCGGCTACGGCTACCCGGTTGTTGTTCGGCATGGTGAACTCGCTCATCGACTGGTATCGGCCAGGGGGTGAGCTCAGTCCCGCCGACCTCGCCGACACCGTGATCGCCGTGGCGCTTGATGGACTGCGGGGGAGACACGAGTGATGGCTGGACCCCCTGTACGCGTTCGTGCACCGGGCCTTGACCCGGCTGGTCCCTCGGGCCAGCAGGACGGCCTGACCGTCACGCTTCCGGGGTCCCGGACATCCGCTCGCTCCGCTCGCGTTCCAGCGCGGCGATCTGCGGGCTGGTCAGTCCGGGCTCCGGAAGCGGGGTCGGTGCCTCGCGCGACGGCCTGATGCCGTCCAGCAGGAAACCGATCATCCGCTTGTACAGCAACGGATACGCCGGGCCGCCGAACTCGACCGCCGTGTGCACCGCCATCGACAACAGCAGCAGGTCGCCCGCCACGAGGTCGTCGCGGACCACACCAGCTGCGCGGGCGCGTCCGACGAGCCGTTCCAGGTGCTCGCCGGTCTGGTTGTGGTTGTCCTCCACCAGTTTGGCCAGCCGCTGCGGCGTGCGCGGCCGCGACCAGCCGAGCGTCTCGCTGTAGGAGCCGCTCAGCAGCTCCCGGAAGCCCTTGTCCGCCGCCAGCGTCGGCACCGACTGCTCGAGGTGCGCGACGACGCCCTGCCACGGCTCCGGATCGTCGCTCGCCGCCTGCGCCTGCTCACGAGCCGCCGTGATCTTCGGCTCGTAGACGGCGTAGATCAGGTCGTCCTTGGTCTCGAACGTCCGGTACACCGTCGCGACGCCGACCCCGGCCGCCTTCGCGACGTCGGCCAGCGTCGCGGAACAGCCGCGTTCGGCGAAGACCTCGGCCGCGGCGGCGAGGACTCGCGCGAGGTTGGCCTGCGCGTCACGGCGGCGGGGCGTGCTCATCTCGCCGATGCTAGCCGCGATCGGGCGCGAAGGTGATCACGGCGTCGACACCCGCGCGTACCGGGCATGCGTCCTCCTCGGCTACGAGAGATGTGCCTTGAGGAAGTCCGTCATCACGGCCACCACCGGTTCACTGGACCAGGGCGACACCGCGTTCGGGTCGCCGATGAACGCCAGGTCGCCGTGGTCCGCGCCGCGCACCACGTACCGGGTGCTGTCACCTCCGGCCTTGGTGACACCGTTGTGCAGCAACAAGGTTTGGCTGGGGGAGATGAGTTTGTCGCTGTCGCCGTGCAGGATCAGCAGGGGCGGGTCGCCAGGTCCGGCATGCGTGACCGGATTGGCCGCGACGACCGCCTCCGGGCTGGCCGCGAGCGTCTTCGTGGCGCTTCCGGTGATGTACTGCGCGATCGGGTTGGGTGAGTTCGCGAACCCCTGCTCGGCCTCGGGACCGTAGTCCGCCAGGAGCTTCGTGAAGTCCGACGCGCCGAACTTGTCGATGACGGCCTGAACGCGACTGTCCGCGTCGGTGTCCGTGGCGCCCGCCATCGAGGCGAGGTAGCCGCCGGCCGACTCGCCCCACAGCGCGACGCGGTCGGGGTCGATGCCGTAGGTCGAGGCGTTGGTGCGCAGGTAGCGCACAGCGGCCCGGATGTCGGCGATGCCGTCGGTGTAGACCGCGCCGTCGGGCTGCACGCGGTACTTGATGCTCGCCACCACGTACCCGGCTTCGGCGACGAACGTGCGCAGGTTCAGCGTCTGCTTCCGGTCGGCCGCGGAGAAACCGCCACCGGGAACGTAGATCACGAGAGGTTTCGGGCCCTCTCCCGCAGGCACCTGGATGTCGACGTGCAGTGGCTTGACGGCTCCGGCCGCGGTGTACACGACGTCGTCGGTGGCGGTGAGCTTGGTCCGTCCACATTGGACCTGCTCGGCGCCGGCCGGGTCGATCACCTTGCTGGTGCTCGTGTCGACGGGCACCTTGAGCTCGGTCGCCTGCGGAGGCCGCTGGCCCTGGCCCGCGCCCTGCGGCACCGGGCTCGCCGGGCAGGCCGTCAACGCGGGGGCAATCGACGGCGCCGGTTCGGCGGACGAACACGCGCTCACCGCCAGCACCAGCGCGCACATCACCACAACTGTCTTCACGACGCTCCTCTTATTCAACAGGCAGAGTGAGAGCTGATTCCGCGCAGTCGACCGTGTAGTGGGCCGGCTCGGGATTGCGGGCGAAGCGCGGGTAGGCCCCACCGGAGATCTGCAGGCGAACGCGGTGACCGGCGCGGAACCGGTGCGCGCACGAGCCGAGGGACAGTTCCACTTGTCCGGAGGCCGGGTCGAACCGGCTGAACGCCTCGGTGACGTTCCAGGACCGCCCACGGGCGTCGACCTCGCAGAGCCGTGCGAAGAGGTCCGGCGCCGCACCGGTGACCTTGAGCCGGAGGTTCACCCGAGGTGCGCCGACGACGTCGAGCGGCTGGCCGAGCGCGGCGGAGGTGAAGGTGATGACGTCCGCACGGCGTTCGATCGTCCTGCCGTCCTGCCGTCCCGCCTTCGTCGACATGTGCCGCCCGCCGAGCGACGGTGCCGGGTCGGCGGGGTCGTAGTCGAACTCGACGGTGCCGGAGCCGGGCTCCGTGCTGAGCAGCCTGGTCGCGTCGAGCGTCAGGGTGAGTTCGTTCGCCGGCGGCGACCAGGTCGGCAACGCACGCCATTGCTCAGCACCGGTCACGTAGACGCGCACCGGCGCCTCTCGTTTCGAGCCGTGGCCGGCGACATGCTGATCGAACCACGCCAGCGCTTCGGTGTCGGCCACGCGTGCGGCCTTGATCGTGGTGTCCATGTGGGTCCACGGGCCGATCGTCATGGCGACGTCGACCTGTCGGCTTTCGAGAGCGCGGAACTGCTCGAGCGTCTGGTCGACGAACACGTCGTGCCAGCCGCCGATCAGCAGCGTGGGCACCGTCGTGGCGCTGATCGCCGACGTGGCGTCGTACTCCTGCCAGAACGCGTCGTCCAGTTCCGGGTGGGCGAGCCACTCGTCGAACCACGTCTGATCCCCGAGCGCGGCTGCGGCGGCGAGTTCGGGCGTGGGCGCGCGCAGTGCGGCGGTCACCCGGCGACCGGCCGTGACCATCGCACCCATTCCGCCGTTGTTCAGCGCCTTGACGTTCGCGCTCCAACGGAGGAAGTCGGCGAGGGCGAGCGAACCCGTGCCGTGGATGGCGCGGGAGAAGTCGTGCGGCCCGACGAGGATCAGCGCGGCGCGCAGTTCCGGCGGGGGATCCTGCATCAGGGCCCACTGGGTCCAGCCGAGGTAGGAACCGCCGAGCGTGGCCAGCCGCCCGCTGAACCACGACTGCTCGCGCAGCCAGGCGACCGTGTCCTGCGAGTCGGAGGTCTCCTGCGCTATCGGGCGGAACGTCCCGGTCGAACCTCCGGTGCCGCGCACGCTCTGGATCACGACCTGGTAGCCGTGGTCGGCGAACGCCCGTCCGTGGAACAGGCTCTCCGGCAGGCCACGGCCGTAGGGCGAGCGGATCAGGATCGTGCCGCGAGCCTCGCCGAGCGGCCGGTAGAGGTCGGTGACGAGCTGTGCGCCGTCGGCGGTGGGCACGCGGACCCCGCGTTCCACCGTGTACGGCACGGCTCCCGGTGGCAGGCCGATCGCCTTGCGGTGAACGGCACTGACGACACGCGTGAAGAGGCCTGGAGATTTCGTCATGATCCGCTCCTCATCGAGGCTGGCTCGACGATGGAGGCCGAACGCCGCGGATACAGCACGGCGGCGATCACCGCGGCGAGTGCGAGTGCGGCGGCCGCACCCCAGAACGCCGCGTGGTAGCCGGCCATCTCGCCACCCGACCGCGAGGCCGACAGCGACAGGCTGGTGAGCACGGCGATCCCGATGGAGCCGCCGATCTGCTGGGTGGTGTTGACCGTCGCGGACGCGATTCCGGCCTGCGCCGGTGGAACCCCTTCCGCGCCAGAGCTCATGGCCGAGCCGAACACCGCGCCGAGGCCGAGTCCGGGCATGATCAGTCCAGGAAGGACGGTGGTGGTGTAGTCGCTGTCGATCCCGGTCAGGTAGAGGAACCCGGCCGCGGCGAGCGCCGACCCGCCGGCGACGGGGATCCGGATGCCGAAGCGCGGCACCAGAGCCGCACCGGAGGCCGCGGATCCGATCGCGACCGAGACCGCCATCGGCAGGAACGCGACGCCGGCGAGCACCGGCGAGAACCCCAGCGTCCGCTGCAGGTAGTAGGCCAGGAACAGGTAGACGGAGAACATCCCGACCGCGGCGAGCAGCATGACCAAATAGGACGTTCCTCGGACACGTGAGCGCAGGATCGTCAGCGGTAGCAACGGAGTCCGCGTCCGAGCCTGGACGAACACGAACGCCACCAGCAGCGCGGCCCCAGCCGCGAGAGAGCCGATCGTCGTCGTGCTGGCCCAGCCGAGCACCTCGGAGCGACCGAACCCGAGCACGAGCGCGAACAGGCCGGTGACCACCAGAACCGTGCCCAGCCAGTCAGTTCGCTCGGCGGCCGCGCGCGTTGTGGTGGCAGGCAGGCACACCAGCGCTCCCGCGATGACGACGACCGCGATCACGACGTTGACGAACAGGCACCACCGCCAGGAC
>JAVXWK010001110.1:0-9116 GCA_032230575.1 Pseudonocardiales bacterium
CGCGTCCGCCACGTTCCCGTGGTTCGCGATGCAGAGGCAGGCTCACGTGCGTGGCGTGGTGGAGAAGGTCGGGCCTGTCGAGACTGCTGAGTACTGGAACTCGCGGCCTCGTGGGTCTCAGATCGGGGCTTGGGCTTCGCCGCAGTCCCGGGTTGTGAATGGTCGGTCCACTTTGGATTCGGCGTTGCACAAGATCGAGCGGCAGTTCGCTGATACCGAGAAGATTCCTGTGCCGCCGCACTGGGGTGGGTGGAGGATTCGGCCTGAGGAGGTCGAGTTCTGGCAGGGGCGGCGGGATCGGATGCACGACCGGTTGAGGTACCGGCTGGGGCGGGATGGGTGGAAGCTGGAGCGAGTAGCTCCGTAGGGCTGATCCTGGCTCGGCTGGTTGAGACTTTTGCGATGGGGCGTCTCCTGTGGGCGGGAGGCGCCCCTTTTTGCGCCTTCGGCGCGCGCGCACCGGTTCCGTTGCCGACCCCTCTGGGAACCTCGCCTGGGGGTTGCGCGTCCTCAGGCTGGGAGAAGTGTCCGGATTTGGTGCGGGCATACTGGGATTTCGGCAACAGCTAGCTACGAGGTGCGGATTCACGTGTGCGGAGTGCTCGGACTCATCTGTTCTACCGAGGCTGCTGCGGCCTCCGCGCGGGGGAACGTCGCTTCGGCGTTGCGGTGTCAGCGGCATCGGGGGCCCGATGAGCAGGACACCTGGGCCGATGCCGAGGTCGTGTACGGGTTCAACCGGCTCGGGTTCATCGACCTGGAGCACTCGCACCAGCCGCTGGTGTGGGGGCCGCCGGAGAATCCGACTCGGTACACGTTGAACTTCAACGGCGAGATCTACAACTACAAGGAGTTGCGGGCCGAGCTGGCCATGCACTTCGGGGCCCAGTTCAAGACCGAGGGTGACGGCGAGGCCATCGTTGCCGGGTATCACTACCGGGGCGCGGACTGGGTGAAGAAGCTTCGCGGGATGTTCGCGTTCATGATTTGGGACGCGCAGGAGCGGGTGGTTTTCGGGGCGCGGGATCCGTTTGGGATCAAGCCGTTGTACTGGGCTTCCGGGCCTGGTGGGGTGGCGTTCTCGTCGGAGAAGAAGTCGCTGTTGCAGTTGACCGGTGTCCTGGGGATCTCGCAGGAGCTGGACCAGACGGCGTTGCAGCACTACTTGGTGTTGCAGTACGTGCCGGAGCCCGAGTCGTTGCACAAGGCGATTCGGCGGGTGGAGTCCGGGACGTCGTTCAAGGTGTCGCCGGGTGGGCAGGTGTTGTTCAACCGGTACTTCAAGCCTGTTTTCGCGCCTCGGGCGGTGAACGGCGAGCACGAGGCCGAGGCGTTGCACGAGCGCATTGCCGAGGTCATGCGGGACTCGGTGGCCAAGCACATGATCTCGGACCCCGATGTGACGGTCGGGGCGTTCCTGTCCGGCGGGATCGATTCCACGGCCACGGCTACGTTGGCGAAGTTGCACAACCCGAACCTGATCGCCTTCACCAGTGGGTTTGATCGTGAGGGGTATTCCGAGGTCGACGTGGCCGCCGAGACGGCGGCTGCGATCGGGGTGCGGCATGTCGTGAGGACTGTGTCTCCCGACGAGATGATGGAAGAGCTGCCGCTGATCATCTGGTACCTGGACGACCCGGTGGCGGACCCGGCGTTGGTGCCGTTGTGGTTCATCGCGCGGGAGGCGCGGAAGTACGTCAAGGCGGTGTTGTCCGGGGAGGGTGCGGACGAGCTGTTCGGCGGGTACGTGATCTACCACGAGCCGCTTTCGTTGTCGCCGTTCGAGAAGGTGCCCGGCGGCGTGCGGAAGTTGATGGGCGCGGTGTCCAAGAGCATTCCGGAAGGCGTGCGGGGCAAGGACTTGTTGCGGCGCGGCGCGTTGAAGCTGGAGGAGCGGTACTACGGGAACGCTCGCAACTTCAGTGATGCGCAGGTGCGTGCGGTGTTCCCGGGGTATGTGGAGGGGATCGGGTTCCAGGACGTCACGGCGCCCTGGTACCGGGAGTCCGAGGGCTGGGATCCGGTGGCGCGGATGCAGCACATCGATCTGTACACGTGGTTGCGCGGGGACATCCTGGTCAAGGCGGACAAGGTGACCATGGCCAACTCGATCGAGCTGCGGGTGCCGTTCCTGGATCCCGAGGTGTTCAAGGTCGCGGCTGAGGTGCCGTTGGACCAGAAGCTGACGGAAGGCACGACCAAGTACGCGCTGCGCAAGGCGTTGGCGAAGATCATTCCGGCGCATGTGCTGAACCGGCCGAAGCTCGGGTTCCCGGTGCCGATCCGGCACTGGTTGCGGGCTGAGATGTACGACTGGGCGCGCGGGATCATCGCGGACTCGCAGACCGGGCATCTGCTGGACAAGAACGCGGTGCTGGAGTTGCTGGCCGAGCACAAGTCGGAGCAGTTCGACCGGAGCCGGCAGCTGTGGTCGGTGCTGTGCTTCATGATCTGGCACGGGATCTTCGTCGAGGGGCGGATCAGCCCGAAGGTGCCGGAGCCGGTGTACCCCGTGCGCCTCTGAAGTGGTGTTGGCGACACATTCACGTAAAGGGCTTGTTAGTTGTCATAGGCTAACGATGTGGCCACTGTGGGGAGAAGCGCGCGCTCGACGTTCGTGATCGACACTCGACCGTTGAAGGTCGTCGCGTATCGCCGGTTGTGGCTGTCCACGATCGTCACGGCGGTGGGCTCTCAGCTCACCGCCGTTGCCGTGCCCAAGCAGGTGTACGACCTCACCGGGTCTTCGGCCTGGGTGGGTATCGCCGCTGGTGTGGCGTTGGTGCCGCTGCTCGTCTTCGGGCTGTGGGGTGGGGCCATCGCGGACACCGTCGACCGGCGGAAGCTGCTGCTCGTCACGAACACCGGTATCGCGGTGTCGTCGGTGTTGTTGTGGGCGCAGGCGGCGATGAACATCGGCTCGGTGTGGCTGGTGATCGCGCTGCTGGGGTTGCAGCAGGTGTTCTTCGCGGCCAACGCGCCGGCGCGGCAGGCGTCGATCGCGCGGCTGGTGCCGGCTGAGTTGTTGCCGGCGGCCGGGGCGCTGGGGTCGACGGTCATGCAGTTCGGCGCGGTGCTCGGGCCGTTGCTGGCCGGGGCGTTGATGCCGGTCGTCGGGTTGCCGACGTTGTACCTGGTCGACGCGATCGCGCTGGTCGTGACGGTCTACGCGGTGTGGATGCTGCCCGCGATGCCGCCGTTGGACGGGGTGGTGCGGCGCGCTGGGCTGCGGGACGTGCTCGACGGGTTCGTCTACCTGTGGGCGCAGAAGGTGCTGCTGGCGAGCATGTTGCTGGACATCATCGCGATGGTGTTCGGGATGCCGAGGGCGCTGTTCCCGGAGATGGCCCAGCACACGTTCGGGGATCCGGCTGGTGGTGGGTTCGCGCTCGGCGTGCTGTTCGCTGCGATTCCTGTCGGTGCGGTGCTGTGCGGGCTGACATCCGGGTGGATCTCGAACGTCAGCAGGCACGGTGTCGCGGTGACGCTGGCCGTGGTGGGCTGGGGCATCGCGATCATGGGCTTCGGACTGGCCGGGTCGTTGTGGGTCGCGGCGGCGTTCCTGGCGTTGGCAGGAGCCGCGGACATGGTGTCGATGGCGTTCCGCGGGGCGATTCTGCAATCGGCCGCCACGGACGAGATGCGCGGCCGGATGCAGGGCGTCTTCATCGTCGTCGTGGCGGGTGGGCCTCGTGTCGCGGACCTGTTGCACGGCACGGGTGGTGCGGCGTTCGGCACGGCTGCGGCGGTGACGGCCGGTGGGGTGCTGGTGATCGTCGCGGCGGTGGTGATGGTGGTGCTGCTGCCCGCGATCTGGCGGTACCGGGTCAGTTCCGCGAGCTGACCTCGTTCGCGTTCGGCTCGGCGATCTGTACGTCCGAGCCCCAGTCGGTGAAGGTCGCCTCGTCGACGATCAGCACGTTCTGGAACTGGGTGGAGAACTTGATGCGTGCCGGCAGGCCCTCGCTGTCGGTCTCGATCTCGGCGGCCGAGTTCGTGACGCCCTGGTCGAGGGCGAGCTTGATCTCGTTGCGCAGGTTCTCGTCGGTGAGCGCGTCGTAGGCCTTCTTGTAGTCCACGGCGATCGAGTAACGGGTGCGGTCGGCGACCTGCGCGGTCAGCTTGAGCTCGCCGCCCGCCTGGACGACCGGCAGGTGGTAGGTGGTGAAGACGGCCTGCTGGTAGATCACGTCGTGGTAGCCCAGCAGCGTGTTGGTGAGGTCGTCGTTGTCCTTTCGGGACAGCTTCAGCCACGACTTGTCCTGGGGCAGCCCGAAAACGGGCGGCAGCTTCACGAACGCGTCGTCCATTGTGGTCGAGACGAACCGGAGGTCCTCGGCCTGGCCGCCGTTCTGCACCGGGCGTTTGGTGGTGGCGTCGAGGCTCGGGGCGTCGCCGAGGCGTACTGCGCCGTTCGCGGGTGCCGTGACACCTCCCGTCGTCGGGGGCGCGATGGTGAAGCGGTAGGTCTTCTTCTCGTTGGCAGCTTTGGACACCGCGTCCACGAGGCTCTTCGCGTCGCGGTACCGGGTCGGCTGTTCCGACTGCGGTGCCGAGGTGCAGGCGGTCAGCGCGAGAGCGGCGAAGATCAATGTTGCCGTGCGTGTCATGGTTACACCATATGGGTGAGGTAGGTGCGTGTTCGCGCTGGTAGCCGGGCAAAACGGGCACAATCCCGGGGCATGGCTGAAGCGACTCCAGAAACGGAGCAACCGGAACTGCATCGGGCCATCGGTCCGAAGCTCCTGTTGTTCTTCGTCGTCGGCGACATCCTCGGAACCGGAATCTACGCGCTCACCGGCAACGTGGCAGGCAAGATCGGCGGCGCCCTCTGGCTGCCCTTCCTGCTCGCGTTCGTGGTCGCGTTCCTCACCGCGTTCAGCTACCTGGAACTCGTGGGGAAGTATCCCAAGGCGGCGGGTGCCGCTCTCTACACGAACAGAGCCTTCAAGATCCAATTCCTGACGTTCATGGTCGCGTTCGCGGTCATGTGCTCCGGAATCACCTCCGCGTCGTCGGCAGCGCTCGCCTTCGGCCGCACCTACCTGCGGCAGCTGCTGGTGGAGTTCTTCGACCTCGTGCTGAGCCCGGAGTCGCTGGTGATCACGGGCATCGCGATCGTCTTCATCGCGGCGCTGGCGGTCGTCAACTTCCGCGGCGTGTCCGAGTCGGTCAAGGCCAACGTGGTCCTGACCTGCATCGAGCTGTCCGGTCTGATCATCATCATCCTGATCGGCGCGTACGCGATCGCGGTCGGCGACGGTGAGCCCTCGCGGCTGACCGAGATCCACACGCCGCCTGGGACGAGCGTGATCCTCGCGGTCACCTCGGCGACGGCGCTGGCGTTCTTCGCGATGGTCGGCTTCGAGGACTCGGTGAACATGGCCGAGGAGTGCCAGAACCCGATCAAGATCTTCCCTCGGGCGATGCTGTGGGGCATGGGCATCGCGGCCACGATCTACGTGCTGGTGGCGATCACGTCGTCATTGCTGATCCCGTCCGACGAGCTCGCCAAGGCGGGCAGCGGTGCGTTGCTGAAGGTGATTTCCGTTGGCGCGCCGGGATTCCCGCTGTGGATCTTCGCGTTGATCGGTCTGCTGGCCGTCATCAACTCGGCGTTGATCAACATGCTGATGGCGTCACGGCTGCTCTACGGCATGTCGAATGAGCAGATCATCCCGCGGTTCTTCGGCACGGTGCACCCGTTCCGCCGCACGCCGTGGATCTCGATCGTCTTCACGTCGGGCATCGCGGTGATCCTGGTGTCGTTCTTCGACATCGGCAAGCTCGGCGGCACGACGTCGTTGCTGTTGCTGGTGGTCTTCACGATCGTCAACATCGCGTGCCTGGTGCTGCGCAAGGAGAAGGTGGAGCACAAGCACTTCCGGGCGCCGACGTGGGCGCCGGTGCTCGGTGCGGTCACGTGCGCGTACCTCGCGATTCCGGTGCTGTCCGGGCGTCCGTTGGACGACTACAAGATCGCGGGTTTCCTGTTGCTGGCCGGTCTGGTGCTGTGGGTGATCAACCGCTTCACGCACGGCAAGGTGGAGATCCACCCGGAGAACCTGGCGAAGTAGCTCAGTCCAGCAGGTGCCTCAGGAACCGGTCGGGCTCACCCAGGAAGTTGCGGGTGAGCGCGACCGGTTCCGCTGCGTCGTAAGGGACTTCGTCGATCTCGCCGTCGCTGATCTCGAGGATCTGCGCGTTCGGTGCGGCGAGCAGGATCGGCGAATGCGTGGCGATGATGAACTGCGAGCCCTCGGCTACCAGTTCGTGCATGCGCCTCAGGACGGTCAGACAACCCTTGACGGACAGCGCGGCCTCCGGCTCGTCCAGCACGTAGAGGCCGCGCCCGCCGAACCTGTGCGTCATCAGGTCCATGAAGCTCTCGCCGTGCGACCGCTCGTGCAGCGACTTGCCGCCGTACGAGGCGTGAATGCCCTGGCCGATCCGGTCGATCTCGGTGGCGACGTTGTAGAACGACTCGGCGCGCAGGAAGAAGCCCGTTCTCGGTTTCCTGGTGCCCCAGCTCAGGGTCAGGTAGTCGCCGAGCGACGACTCGGTGGCTCTCGTGGCGAAGTTGAACGACTGCGTGCCGCCCTCCGCGTTGAACCCGGCCGCCACCGCGATCGCCTCGACCAGCGTCGACTTGCCCGCGCCGTTGTCGCCGACCAGGAAGGTGACCGGCTTGGTGAGCTCGATCGGGTTCTTGACCAGGTGCCGGACGACCGGGAGCGTGAACGGGTAGCGGTGGGTGTCGTGCACCTCGTCGAGCCGGATCTGGCGGATGAACGTCATCCGACGCGGGCCAGCTCGACCGGGTCGTGGGCGCAGAAGATCTCGACCTCGCCCTGTGCCTTGAGCTCCTTGAGGCGCTCCACATTGGACAGACGCTGCTCGCGGATCGTCTCGGTCTGCTTGGCGGTGACCTTGAGCGCGAAGATGTTGCTCGGCGGCGTCTCGATCTCGCCGCGGTAGAAGTAGGCGTCGCCGGCGTGCAGCAGCCAGCCGTCGTCGCTCTTGACCGCGATGCCGGTGTGGCCGCGGGTGTGGCCGATGAGCGGCACCATGAGGATGTCCTCCGGCAGGCCTTGGATGTCCTTCACGGCCTGGAACCCGAACCAGTCCTCGCCCTCGGCCTTGTGCGTCTCGAACGTGACCCCGTCGCGCTGCGCCTTCGGGTACCGCGCCCGCTCCTTGGCGTTGCGCGGGTTGGTCGCGGCGTCGAGTTCGGTGTCCAGCACGTGCACGGTGGCGTTCGGGAAGTCCCGCAGCCCGCCGCCGTGGTCCAGGTCGAGGTGGGTGAGCAGGATGTGCCGCACGTCCTCTGCGCCGTATCCGCGCTTCTCGACCTGGTAGATCGCGGTCTCGTTGATGTCCAGCAGCGGCTTGAGCAGAGTGCGGCTGAGCGGGTCGAGGGTGGCCTTCGGATCCGTCACCTCGTGCGTGCCGAAGCCGGTGTCGACCAGGACGAGGCCCTGGTCGGTCTCGATCAGCAGGCAGTGCGCCACGATGCCGCCCGCGACCATCGGCGGACGCATGGTGCCGCAGTTGAGGTGATGAACCTTCATGGAGGATTCCTTCCGCTGGCCCCGTAGGCTTCAGCCTCATGTTGGGGATCTCGTACGAGGGTGCCACCGCTGTGATCACGACTGTAGGCGCAGGCCTGCGGTCTTTCGAAGTGGACGGCGTTCCGTATGTGGAGACATTCGGGGCCGACGAGAAACCGCCGATGAGCGCCGGTGCCGTGCTGATCCCCTGGCCGAACCGGACTGCCGGGGCTTCCTGGGTGCTGGACGGGGTTGTTCAGCGGCTGGAGGTCACCGAGCCGGCTCGGGGGAACGCGATCCACGGGTTGGTCCGGCGCCGGCCCTGGTCGGTGTTGGAGCACACCGGGTCGTTGGTCTCGTTGCAGACGACTGTCGAGCCTCAGGCCGGGTGGCCCGCGGCTTTGTATCTCACTATGTCTTATGCGCTGGATGACAACGGGCTGACGGTCACGCACGGGGTCAACAACGTCGGGGACGTCGCCACGCCGTTCGGGGTGGGGACGCATCCCTATCCGCGGGCTGGGAACGCGGCTACCGACTCGTGCACGCTGACGTTGGCTGCCACGACCGTGCTGCCGTTGGACACCGAACGGATGGTGCCCTCAGGGGAAGCTGTTGCGGTGGAGGGGACTCAGTTCGACTTCCGTTCTGGGCGGGAGTTGCTCGGGGTTCATCTGGACACGCCGTTCGGAGGGTGTGAGCCGGGGCGGGACGGGTTGGTGCACCACCTGCTCGAGGCTGAGAGCGGTGGGGTCGAGGTGTGGGCCGACCCCGCGTTCCGGTGGGTGCAGGTGTACACGCCGGACTCCTATCCGGACCGCGGGCGTGCGGTGGCGATCGAGCCGATGACCTGCCCGCCGGATGCGCTGAACTCCGGGGTCGACCTGATCCGGTTGGCTCCGGGCGAGTCCTGGGGCGCCCGGTGGGGGATCAAACCCCTTTAGGCAGGCGCTGTCGTGGCGAAACGCGAGCCCAACCGTTAGCGTTGCTAACCATGAACATCGCGATCACCGGGGGCTACGTCGTTCCTGTCGACGGGGAGCCTGTCGAGGGCGGCACCGTTTTGATCCAGGACGGGAAGATCGTCGCGGTTGGGGCCGACGTCGACATTCCCGACGGGATCGAGGTCGTCGACGCTGACGGGGCGTGGGTGCTGCCTGGCTTTGTCGAGGCGCACGGGCACATCGGTGTCCACGAGGAGGCCGAGGGGTGGGCCGGGCAGGACACCAACGAGATGACCGATCCCGTCGGGGCTCGGATGCGGGCGTTGGACGCCATCAACCCGGCTGATCTCGGGTTTGGGGATGCGCTCAGCGGTGGGGTCACCACGGCGGTGATCAAGCCAGGGTCGGGGAATCCGATCGGTGGGCAGACGGTGGCCGTGAAGTGCTGGGGGCGGACCGTTGACGAGATGCTCGTCAAGGAGCCGGTGAGCGTCAAGAGTGCGCTCGGGGAGAACCCGAAGCGGGTGTACGGCGAGAAGGGGAAGCTGCCGTCCACTCGGCAAGGTGTCGCGGCGGTCATCCGGGACGAGTTGACCAAGACGCAGGACTACGTGGCGAAGAA
>JAVXWK010001016.1:0-4761 GCA_032230575.1 Pseudonocardiales bacterium
CTCCTCGACCGGCTGGGCCAGCGTGGTCAGCGGCGGTTCGATCAACGTCGCCCACTCGACCTCGTCGTACGCCACGACCGCGAGATCGGTGCCGAGCTTGAGTCCGCGAGCGCGGGCTTCGTGCAGCATGCCGACCGTGACGAGGTGGTCAGCCGCGACGACCGCGGTCGCCGGGTCGTCCTGGTCGAGCAGCGGCGCGAGCCAGCCGCTCTGCGACACCAGCGCCTCGTCCCACTTCAGGCCGGCGCGGCCGAGACCGAGCCGGTAGCCGAGGATGCGCTCCTCGGTCGTCGCCACGCCCGCCTTGCCGCAGACGATGCCGATCCGCCGGTGCCCCAGTTCCGCGAGGTGCCGCACCAGACCCGAGGTGGCCTGGACGTTCTCCGGCCCGACCTGGTTGATGTCCTTGGCCACGGTCAGCCGGTCGACCAGCACCGTGGGAATGCCGAGCTTCTTCAGCTCCGGCAGCACGAGGCTTCCCCCGGCGCCGGCCGACGGTGTCAGCAGCAGGCCGTCGACTCGTCTCGAACGCAGCATCCTGACCGCTGTCTGCTCGGACTCGGGGGTGTCTCTGGTGTCGATCAGCACGAGCGAGTAGCCGTTGCGAGTCGCCTCGGACTCGATGGCGGCGATCAGCTCGGCGAAGTACGGGTGGGAGACCAGCGACACCGCGAGGCCCAGCGACTTCGTGCCACCCATGACCAGCGATCGCGCGATGGCGTCACCCGTGTACCCGGTTTCGTCGATCGCCTTCTGGACGCGCTCGCGCGTGTCCCCGGCGACCGGCCTGGTCTCGTTGATCACGTGTGACACCGTGGTGATGGAGACCCCCGCGAGAGCCGCGACATCCCGCATGGTGACCATGGCCAGGGACCTTACCCGTATGGAGGAAGCCCAGATGGCAGCCGTGCTGTGTGTCGGGCTCACAACTCTCGACGTGACTCAACGGGTGGTCGCCTTCCCGGATCCCGGCGAGAAGATCCGCTCGCTCGACGCGGTCCTGTCGCCCGGTGGTCCGGCGGCGAACGCGGCCCGTGCCGTCGCGGCACTCGGCGGAAGGTCGTCACTGCTCACCGCACTGGGTGCCGACGCACTGGGTGAATTCGTCAGGGCGTCCTTGGATCCGGTCCAAGTCACCGCTGTGGCTGGAACGACGCCCGTGAGCATGGTCGTCGTCAGAGATGCTGATGGGGAGCGCACTGTCGTTTCCCGCAACGCCTTCGTGCCCGTCGAGGCGCCTGACTTGTCCGGTCTGCTGGACGTCGTCGACGTTGTGCTCTTGGACGGGCACCACGACGGCCTGGTGATCCCCGTCGCCCAGCAGGCGAAAGCTCGCGGATTGCCTGTGGTGCTCGACGCCGGGAGCTGGAAACCTGTCCTCGATCACCTGTTGCCGCTGGTGGACGTGGCTGCCTGCAGTTCGGGGTTCGAGCGGTCCGAGGCCGAGGTGCACTCGTACGGAGTGCCGCTGGTCATTCGCACGCACGGTGCGATGCCGGTGACCTGGTCGCGGAACGGCTCGTCCGGCGAGGTTCCCGTGCCCGCGGTGGAAGTGATCGACACGAACGGTGCCGGGGACGTCTGGCACGGCGCGTACGCCTACGCGCTGGCGTCAGGTGCGGACCCGGTGGCGGCCATCGGCTTCGCGTCGGAGGCGGCGGCGGTTCGGGTCGGCGCGGTCGGGGACTGGGTTGAGAGGCTGGCACGGTGGCAGGACAGCAGGTCAGGTTCGACGAGCTGCTAGAGCGGGCTCGAGTGCTCACCGATCAGGGCGAGCGCAAGATTCTCGGGATCGGCGGGGCACCGGGTTCCGGCAAGTCGACACTCGCGCGCCGGATCGTCGAGGCTCTCGACGGCCAGGCGGTGCTGGTCGAGATGGACGGCTTCCACCTCGCGCAGAGCGAGCTGGAACGGCTGCGGCTGGTCGAGCGCAAGGGCGCGCCGGACACGTTCGACATCCCCGGCTACGTGGATCTTCTCGGCCGGATCAAGGCGTGCGGGCCGGACATGATCTACGCGCCGGAGTTCCGCCGCGAGATCGAGGAGCCGGTCGCCTGTGCGGTGCCGGTGCACCCGGACGTCCCGCTGGTCGTGACCGAGGGCAACTACCTGCTGCTCAACTACGACAAGTGGAAGCGCGTCCGGATCATCCTGGACGAGGCGTGGTTCCTGTTCATCGACGAGGACGTGCGCGTGCAGCGGCTGATCGACCGCCACCTGCGGTACGGGCGCACCCTCTCGGAGGCCGAGGAACGCGTGCTCCACGGCACCGATCACGTCAACGCGTTGATGGTCAACTCGTCGAAGGGGTCAGCGGACCTGCTGATCACTGAGGTGCTCTAGGTCGAAGCTGTCGTCGTCGATCGGCTTGCGCATCTCCTGCCGGTAGCGCCAGATGCCCCAACCGGTGCCGCCGAGGAAGAACGCGATGCTCACGATCAACGCGGCCGTCTCCAGCCACGGCAGCTCCTGCAGGATGCCCGCGCCGTAGTAACCGGCGAGAACCAGCGTCGGCACCCACGCGATGGCCCCGATGGTCGTGGCCAGCGTGAAGCGGCGGAGGTCCATCCGCGCCGCTCCGGCGATCATCGGCGCCAGCGTGCGGATCCACGGGATCCAGCGGGCGAGCACGACGGCCCAGAACCCGCGGCGGTCGAGGAAGTCGCCGGCGCGTTTCAGGTTCTGCCTGTTCAGCACCTTGCCGCCCTTGCGGGCCAGCACACGCGTACCGGTCGTCCTGCCGATGAAGTACCCGACCTGGTTGCCGACGACGGCCACGATCAGTGCCACGCCCGAGAGCGCCCACGCCGACACCTCGCTGTTGTGCTGCGCGAGGACCACCCCGGCCGCGAACAGCAGCGAGTCACCGGGCAGGAAGAGCCCGAAGATGAATGCGCACTCGAAGAAGATGAAGCTCAGCACGATCAGCCACACGGCCACCGGACCTGCGGTCTCCAACGAGGCGAAAGCATGCGCCACGGTGAACCAGCCTACGTCGTGCTGTGCGGGCGGCACGGCGACATCGGGCTAACGGGATCACGAAATCTTGATTGAGCACGCTCGGTCACCACGTGAACTCCCTTCCGTTGAGATCACCTTCGAGTGAACCAGTCGAATCGGACTAGCGTGGGGCGTATGGAGACCTTGCTCGCCGAACTCCGCGCTGTACTGGGTTCCCCAGGTGTGCTCACCGATGCCGATGTCACCGCGAGCTACCAGCGCGACATGATGCCGTTGGCTCCGCACGGCAGCCCGTTGGCGGTGGTGTTCCCGCTGAACACCGAGCAGGTGCAGGCAGTTGTCCGTGCCTGTGCTCGCTTCAAGGTCCCCATCGTCCCGCGTGGAGCGGGCAGCGGCCTCTCCGGCGCCGCGAACGCGATCGACGGCTGTGTCGTCCTCGTCACGACCAAGATGGACGCCATCGTCGAGATCGACGCCGACAACCGCCTCGCCGTCGTCGAGCCGGGCGTGGTCAACCTCGACCTGCGCGGCGCCGTCGAGAAGAACGGCCTGTTCTACCCGCCAGACCCGAGCAGCTACGACTGGTGCACGATCGGCGGCAACCTCTCCACCAACGCGGGCGGCCTGTGCTGCGTGAAGTACGGCGTGACCACCGACTCCGTGCTGGGCCTAGAAGTCGTGCTGGCCGACGGCGAGGTGCTGCGGACCGGCCGCCGCACGGTCAAGGGCGTCGCGGGCTACGACCTCACCAAGTTGTTCATCGGTTCCGAGGGCACTCTGGGCGTGATCACCAAGGCCACGCTGGCCCTGAAACCGCTCCCGCAGGCTCCTGCCACGCTGGTCGCCGCCTTCAGCAGCACCGCCACCGCCGGCGCCGCGGTCAGCCGGATCGTCCGCGAGGGCCTGGTGCCGTCGTTGATGGAGATCATGGACAGGACCTCGATCGAGGCCGTCGAGCAGTACCTGAAGACCGAGCTCGGTGCCGGCCCCGGCTGCGCGGCGTTGCTGATCTGCCAGTCCGACGCGGGCGGCGAACAGGCGCGGCATGAGCTGCAGAAGATCGAGGAGATCTGTGGCGAGGCCGACCTCGTCTACGCGACCGACGACGTGAACGAGGGCCGCGACCTGCTGACCGCGCGCCGGGCGGTGCTCACGGCGTTGGAGGTCTACGGCTCGTGGCTGACTGACGACGTGTGCGTGCCGCGCACCCGCATCGCCGAGCTGATCCAGGGCTGCGAGGACATCTCCAAGGAGGTCGACCTCAAGATCGCCGTCGTCGGCCACGCGGGCGACGGCAACATGCACCCGACGATCGTCTACGACCCTGCTTCCGCGGATCAGTTCGCGCGGGCTCAGAAGGCGTTCGACGACATCCTCGCGGTCGGGCTGGCGCTGGGCGGCACGGTCACCGGCGAGCACGGCATCGGCAAGATCAAGCGCGAGTGGCTGGCGAAGGAGATCGGCCCGGTCGGCCTCCGGGTCCACCGCGAGATCAAACGCGCGCTGGACCCGGAGAACCTGTTCAACCCCGGCTCGATGTTCAGCCTCTAGCAGCAGGCCCGCGCGGTCGGGGGGAACGGTTCCCGCGCGGCCTTCTCCACGTCGGCGAGCATCTGCTGCAGTTCCGGCGGTCCGAGGACCCTGGCCCGCGTCAGCACCGTGTGGATCCGTTGCGTGTTGCGAATGTCGTTGAGCGGGTTGCCGTCCAGCACCACGAGGTTGGCCTCGCCGCCCGGTGTGAGCGTGGTGCTTCGCGTGCCCGCGTTCAGCGCCTGGTGTGGCGAGAGGCCCGCCTGCACC
>JAVXWK010000048.1:0-6182 GCA_032230575.1 Pseudonocardiales bacterium
CCGGCACGCATGCCCGCCGCACTCCCGAGTACGCAGTCGAGCCGGGTCGTGTTGACCATCTCGATGATCGTCCGCACGCCGCGGCCCTCGTCGCCGACGCGGTGCGCGAACGCCTGGTCGTACTCGATCTCGGCGGACGCGTTGGACTTGTTGCCCAGCTTGTCCTTCAGCCGCTGCAGGAAGAACCGGTTGCGCGTGCCGTCCGGCAGCACTCGCGGCACCAGGAAGCACGTGAGCCCGCCGGGTGCCTGCGCCAAGGTGAGAAAGACGTCGGACATCGGTGCCGACGTGAACCATTTGTGCCCGGTCAACACATATCCGCCGTCGACCGGTTGCGCGACTGTCGTGTTCGCGCGGACGTCCGAGCCGCCCTGCTTCTCGGTCATGGACATGCCGGCGATGAGGCCCTGCTTGGTGAGCGGCGCCCTGAGGCCGAAGTCGTAGTTCCGGATGGTGAGAAGAGGCTCGTAGATTTCGGCCAGTTCCGGGGCCACGCGCAAAGCGGGCACTGCCGCATAAGTCATCGAAATCGGACAGCCGTGGCCGGCCTCGACCTGAGACCACGTGTAGAACTTGGCGGCACGCTCCACATGCCCACCGTCGACATAGGCGTGCAGTCCGTGCGAAACGGCCACGTTCATCAGGTCGTGCCACGCAGGGTGGAACTCGACCTCGTCGATCCGGTTCCCATACCGGTCGTGCGTGCGCAGGACCGGCGGATACGTGTTCGCGAGGCGTCCTCGCTCCTGCCACTCCTCGCTGCCCGCGAGCCTGCCGAGCTCGTGCAGTTCGGCGTCGTCGACCCAGCTGAGCAGGGCAGGATCGTCCGCGACGTCGTGACCGCTCAGCGGCGGAACCTGGTTGGTCACCTCGTGCGTTGCCATGCCTCGCACGCTACTACTGGTAAGTAACTTTCGGCAGGGTGCGACGAAAGATCGCTGGCCCATTCGGGCTTTTGGGCGTGCCAACGGCGCTGACGAGGAATAACGTCCTTCTGGTGAGTGACCATGGGCACAGCACGGCCGTTGCTGCGTTGACCGCGCAGTACGCCGCGATGCGCGAAGGTGCGCCGGTGCGGCTCGCGAAGAAGACGTCGAACTTGTTCCGGTTCCGCGCCGATCAGTCGGGCGGATTGGACGTCGGCAGGTTCGATCGGGTGCTGGCGGTGGACCCGGTCGGACGCACCGCGCAGGTGCAGGGCATGACCACCTACGAGAACCTCGTCGCCGCAACGCTGCGCCACGGCCTGATGCCGCTGGTCGTGCCGCAGCTCAAGACGATCACGATCGGTGGAGCCGTGGCGGGGCTGGGCATCGAGTCCACGTCCTTCCGCAACGGCCTGCCGCACGAGTCGGTGCGGGAGCTGGAGATCCTCACCGGCGACGGCGAGGTCGTGATCGCCAAACCGGACGACGACCTGTTCCGCGCGTTCCCCAACTCCTACGGGACGCTGGGTTACGCGCTGCGGCTGGAGATCGAGCTGGAACCGGTGCGCCAGTACGTCCGGCTGCGGCACGTGCCCTTCGGTTCTTTCGCCGAGTGCGCTGCCGTGATCGAGGAGGTGTGTTCGGACGGTTCGGCGGACTTCGTCGACGGCACGGTGTTCTCGCGCGGCGAGATGTACCTGACGTTGGGGCACTACGCCGACATCGCGCCGTACACGTCGGACTACACCGGCAACCAGATCTACTACCGGTCCATCCAGCAACGCCGCACGGACCACCTGACGATTCACGACTACCTGTGGCGCTGGGACACCGACTGGTTCTGGTGTTCCCGCGCGTTCGGTGCGCAGAACCCGGTGGTGCGGCGGTTGTGGCCGAAGCGCTACCTGCGTTCGGACGTGTACCGGAAGCTCGTGGCCAAGCATCGGCAGTTGAGGCCGCGGGTCGACGTCGAACCGGTGATCCAGGACGTGGAGATCCCGGTTGGCGCGTTGGCCGACTTCCTGGACTTCTTCGACCGCGAGATCGGCATCACGCCGGTGTGGCTGTGCCCGGTTCGCCTGCGCGACACCACGGGCTGGCCGCTGTACCCGATGGACAAGGACACGTTGTACGTCAACGTCGGGTTCTGGTCGGAGGTCCCGGTACGACCGGGGGAGAAGATGGGTGACCGCAACCGGCTGATCGAGCGCGAGGTGGCGCGGCTGGGCGGGCACAAGTCGCTGTACTCGGACTCCTACTACGAGGAGGACGAGTTCTGGCGGCACTACAACGGTTCGCACTACCGGTCCGTGAAGAGCCGGTACGACCAGACGAACCGCTTGCCGGATCTGTACGCCAAGTGTGTCAGGGGACGATGAATGCGGTTGGCCTCCATTTTCCAGAGCATCACAGGTGGCAGCGACGTTCGCTTCCAGGCCTACGACGGCAGTACCGCCGGGCCTTCCGAGGCCTCGGTGTCCATCGACATCAAAACACCGGAAGCCTTGTCCTACCTGGCTTCCGCACCAGGTGAGCTCGGCCTGGCCCGTGCCTACGTGACCGGTCACCTGGAGATCCTGGGCGACGTGCACGCCGGCCTCTCCCAGCTGTCCGAGTTGTCCCTGCGGGAGCTCCCGTGGCTGCAACGGGTGGAGCTGCTGCGGTTCCTGGGCCGGATTCGCCTGTCGCACAAGGTGACCCCGCCGCCGCAGGAGACCCGGCTGCACGGCCTGCGTCACTCCAAGGCGCGCGACCAGGCCGCCATCGCCCACCACTACGACGTGTCGAACCAGTTCTACGAGTGGATCCTCGGTCCGTCGATGGCCTACACCTGCGCGGTGTACCCGTCGCCGGAGTCCACTTTGGAGGACGCCCAGTTCGCCAAGCACGACCTGGTGGCGCGCAAGCTGGGTCTTCGCTCCGGCATGAAACTGCTGGACGTCGGCTGCGGCTGGGGCGGCATGGTCATGCACGCGGCCCGCGAGTACGGGGTGCGGGCGATCGGCGTGACGCTTTCTCGCAACCAGGCGGAGTGGGCGCAGAAGGCCATCGTCGAGGCCGGTCTGTCCGATCTGGCCGAGGTCCGGCACCTCGACTACCGCGACGTTCGGGAGACCGGGTTCGACGCGGTGTCGTCGATCGGTCTGACCGAGCACATCGGCAAGGCCAAGCTGCCGGGCTACTTCTCGTCGTTGTACGGCAAGCTGAAGCCCGGTGGCCGGATGCTGAACCACTGCATCACCCGGCCGAACAACAAGGAGAAGGCCTTGTCCGGGCCGTTCATCAACCGGTACGTGTTCCCGGACGGTGAGCTGGTCGGGCCCGGTCACATCGTGTCGTTGATGCACGACACCGGGTTCGAGGTGCGGCACGAGGAGAACATCCGCGAGCACTACTCGCTGACCCTCGCGGCCTGGAGCCGCAACCTGGACGCGCACTGGGAAGAGGCGATCGAGGAGGTCGGGGAGGCTCGCGCACGGGTGTGGCGGCTGTACCTGGCGGCATCGCGGCTCGGGTTCGACCGCAACAACATCCAGCTGCACCAGGTGCTCGGGGTGAAGCTGGACGGCACGAAGTCGCACATGCCGTTGCGCCCGGACTGGCTGTCCTGACCCTCGGCAAACCTGAAGGGTGATCTTCGGCAGATCGAAAGAGTGATCTTCGGCAGATGTGAAGTCAGTGCTTCGGCAGATCTAAAGTCGGCGGTACGATGGCGTAGTGCGAGAAGCTATCGACTACCTGCCGAGGCGTGCGGCGGAGCGGGTGTCCGAGGCAATGCTGGACACCCGCGTCGTCGTGTTGAACGGGGCACGCCAGGTTGGCAAGAGCACGTTGGCCGAGAAGGTGCTTCGCGAGCACGGTGGTGTGGGTCGATTCCTCGACGACGGGCTGGCCAGAGCCGCCGCTGCGGCGGACCCGTCCGCCTTCGTCCGGCACGACGGCTTGATGCTGATCGATGAGGTTCAGCGGGTGCCGGATCTGTGGCTGGAGATCAAGTACGTGGTTGATCACGACCAAAGGCCTGGCCAGTTTCTGCTCACAGGATCGGCTCGCCTTCTGGGGCTCCGCAGCCTGCCAGACGCCTTGCCGGGGCGTTCGGAAACGGTGGAGCTGTGGCCGTTCTCCCAAGGAGAGATCGACGACGCACCGGACGGCTTCGTGGATGCGGCATTCGCGGAAGGTGCAGAACTGCGAGCGGAGCCCAGCGAGCTGAGGAAGAAGGACTACCTGGCTCGCGCGGCTAGAGGCGGTTATCCGGAAGCGTTGCGCAGGGACAACCCTCGTCGTCGCGCCAGATTCTTCGACGCGTATCTCGCCGATCTGATCGCACGCGACGTGAAGCAGGTGGCTGATATCGAGCGGGCGAGCGACATGCGCACGCTCGTGTCGCTTCTGGCAGCGCAGACCACTGGTTTGGTGAGCTTCAACCGGCTGTCCGGTGATCTCGAGCTGACCGCCCCCACAGTGCGGAAGTACGTGGAGATCCTCGAGACGATCTATCTCGTGCGAACTGTGCCCGCCTGGTCTGTGAACGCGACGACACGTGCGGTGGCGACGCCGAAGGTGTTCTTCGTCGATTCCGGGATTGCCTCGCATCTGGGTGCCGGCGACGGCGCGTTGCTGGAGAACTTCGTGCTCGGCGAACTCGCACGCCAGTTGACGTGGTCAGAGACGTTCGCGTCGCTGCACCACTACCGCGACCGCGACCAGTACGAGGTCGACGCTGTGCTGGAGGACAACACCGGTCGTGTGGTCGGAGTCGAGGTGAAGGCCGCGGAAACCGTGCGAGCAGAGGACTTCCGCGGCCTGCGACTTCTTCAACGCAAACTCGGCGACCGTTTCCACGCCGGGTTCGTGCTGTACACCGGCCGCGAGTCGTTCAGCTTCGGCAACGGCATGACGTGCCTGCCGATCTCCGCGCTGTGGACCTGCTAGGGAGCGGGTACGGGGAACGCCGCCGGGCTGCGCCGCCCGTTCACCCCGATCGCGCGCACCCCGAAGAACACGTTGTCCTTCGACAGGTCCACGGTGTGCGCCCCGACAGCGCCGAGCGGAATCCGGTGCGTCCAGTCCGCCGCCTCGGTGGGCCGCCACACCACCTCGTACCCGGCCGCGGCGGGATCCACGTCCCACACCAGATCCGTCTCGTTCGTGAGCCGGTTGGTGCGGATGCGGACGTTGCGCGGTGTGCCGGGCGCGGTGGCGAGCGACCACAGGGTGGCGGCGTTCACGCGCGCGGCCCCGGCCATGTACTTGAAGTCGCAGAACTCGGGCAGGTCGCCGTACTGGACGCCGTTCTCCACGCGGACGTTCTGGTGCTGGTGCGCGTAGTCCTCGTGCGGCTCGGTGAAGCGCGCTGCCGGGAATCCCTTCTCCAGGAACGGGATGTGGTCGCCGCCGCGGAGGTACCGGTCGCGCCGGTAGATCACCTCGACCGTCATGCCGGTGCCCGCGAGGTCCGTGACGAACCGCGCCAGCTGTCGTGACGGCGAGTCGTTCTCGCCGCCGACCGAGCGCCGGATCGCCGCCTGCTCGGGAGTTTCCGAGGTGGGCACGCCTTCCGCGAACAGCCGGACGATGTCAGATGCCCCAGCAGGTGCGGCGCCGACGATGTCGTTCGTGAACATCCCCTGCACGCCGGTCAAGCTCGAGGCCAGGTGCGCCGAGCCGTAGAGCCCCTGCTCCTCACCGGCCACCGCGGCGAAGATGATCGTCGCGTCCACCTCCCGCGTGGCCAGGACCCGAGCGATCTCCATGACCGCCGCCACCCCGGACGCGTCGTCGTCGGCACCCGGAGCGTCGCTGACGGCGTCGAGAGGGTCGGAAGCGCGCGAGTCGTAGTGGCCGGACACCACGTAGATCCGGGACGGGGCGACAGAGCCTCTCAACGTGGCCAGGACGTTGGTGATGGGCGTCGCCACCGGAACTCGCGGCGACGGCGGCTGCACGAACGTCTGGAGCTCCACGGAGAGCTTGCCGGGGTAGGACCTGAGTTCGCGGAAGATCCAGTCCCGCGCGGCCCCGATGCCGCGCACCGGGTCGGTCTGGCTGGACAGCGTGTGGCGGGTGCCGAACGACACCAGCTTGCGCACCGTCGCCTCGATCCGCCGCTGGTCGATCTCGGCCAAGATCCGCCGCAGCTCGCGGTCGGGTTGCTGCTGGGTGGTGCGGCGACCAGGGCCGGCAGGCCACGAAGGGGTAGCCGCGGAAGGTGCACTGGTCGGGGCAACGGCCGCGGCCGCGGGGCTGAGAGCC
>JAVXWK010000071.1:0-10573 GCA_032230575.1 Pseudonocardiales bacterium
CGAGGTCAGGGCGCCCTGACGGCTCACCAGGTCAGAACTGCAGGCTCCACTTGTCGAGGAAGCCGGTGTCCTGGTTGGCGTTGTCGTTGACCCGCAGCTGCCAGTTGCCGTTGGCGACTTCGCTGGAGGCGTTGACGGTGTAGGTGGTGTTGATGTTGTCCGTGCCGCCGCCGGTGCGGTTGTGCAGGGTGTAGACGGTGCCGTCCGGGGCGACCAGGTCGACCTTGAGGTCGCCCTGGTAGGTGTGCTTGATGTCGACCGCGACCTTGAGGGTCGCCGGGGCGTTGCCGGTCACCCCGGACACCGCGATCGGCGAGTTGACGGTGCTGTTGTCGGCGATCTGGAAGTCCGTGGCGTTCTCGAAGTACTTGCCGGGCGGGGTGGTCACACCGCAGTACTGCTGCTCCTTGCCGATGGCCTCGTACGGGCAGTCGGCGCGTTCCAGCAGTTGCAGCACGGCCTCCTTGTTGCGGGAGGTCTGCGCGGGGATCACCTCGTCGGGCGGGTAGAAGCCACCACCGGAGCCGGAGCTGCCGGGGTACATCTCGAAGGTGTACGCGAACACGCCCTGCGTGCCCCACAGCCAGTCGGGGATGGACCCGTCGGTGATGTAGAGGTCGCTTGACTGCTCGGGTGTGTAGCCGTTGCTCTGCGCCATGGACTGGCCGATGGTCGCGAACGTGTCGCGCTGGTCCTGGGTCAGGCCGGGCGCGACGTCGTCGTAGGTCCAGCCCCACGGCCACAGGATGAGCTGGCTGTAGGTGTGGAAGTCGATGGACGAGGTGATCTGCTGCTTGCCACCGACGTTGCGGCCGCGCACGAAGTCGGACACGACCTTGACCTCGGGCGCGGACGCCGCGCTGGGCCCGCGGTAGGTCTCACTGCCGGTGCTGCCAGAGGAGCCGCCGCAGCAGCCCCACTTGTAGTCCCAGTTGCGGTTGAGGTCGGTGCCGACGTTGCTGGAGCCGGCGTTGGGCTGCCGGTTCTTGCGCCACGACCGGTAGCTGCCGGTCGCGATGTCGTACTCGCCGCCGTCGGGGTTGACGTCCGGGATGATCCAGATCTCGCGGGTGTCGACGAGCTCCTTGAGCCGCGGTTCGGTGGCGTACTTCGAGGTCAGCTCGTTGATCGTGTACAGCGCCATCTCGACGGTGAGGTGCTCACGGGCGTGCTGGTGGTGCGTGAACAGCACCTCCGGCTCGTTCTCGTCGACGCCGACGTTGTCGCTGATCTTGAGCGCGATGATGTCGCGGTTCTCGTAGGACTTGCCGATGACCTGCTTGGAGATCAGGTTCGGGTACGCCGCGACCACGTTGTTGATCTCGGCGGTCATCTCGGCGTAGTTGTGGTAGTTCGAGTCGGCGGCGGGGAAGTCGAACGGCCCGATCTCGGAGTTCGCCTCCATCCGCTTGGGCAGCTCGCTGACCTCGAACCCCTGGGCTCGCAGGCTCTTGACCTCGCGCTCGGTGGCGGTGATCACGACGATGCCGTGCTCCTCGACCGAGTCGATCGCGGCGCCGGAGCGAGCGACCTTGGTGCGCTGCTCAGCGGTGCGCACGTTGTTGACCTGGTAGTTCGTCGACGTTTCCTGAGCGCCGGGAGCAGCGCCGGTGGGCACGCCTCCCATGGCGAACACGACGCTCGCGGCGACGGTGACCCCGATCAGGGGTCTGAGATGGCTCTTTCGCATGCAGGGCAACCCTTTCGAACCACGCAGGGACATGGCTTCCGTCTGTTTAGTCCGTGTTAAGGCTCACTGTCATCCCGCCATCCGTATGGGGTTACCTGGTGGGATGACGCGCTACGACGCTGTGGAGGCCGCCTCGTACCGGGTGGCCCGCGAGATTTCGCTGACGGGGTTGTCGTCGTGGCGGGAGGTTCTCGCGCCGTACTTCCTGCCGGGACGCGCGGTGCTGGACCTGGGGGCCGGGACGGGGTTGTTCGCGCGGGCGTTCGCCGAGTGGTTCCCGGACGTGTCCGTGGTGGCGGTGGAGCCGTCGGCGGACATGCGGGCGGCGGCGCGGCTGCCGATGCTGACCGGGGACGCCTGCTCGGTGCCGTTGCCGGACGCGTCGGTGGACGTCGTGTGGATGTCCACCGTGGTGCATCACGTGCGCGATCTGGCCTGCGCCGGGGTGGAGTTGCGGAGGGTGCTGCGGCCGGGCGGGTTGGTGGTGTTGCGGTCGTTGTTCCGGGAGCGGCCGAACGGGATCGGGTTGTTCCGGTTCTTCCCGGAGGCGGTGCGGGCGTTGTCGTCGTTTCCGACTGTTTCCGAGGTGGCGTCCGGGCTCGGGTTCGAGGTGGAGCGGTTGGAGGCGGTGCCTCAGGTGACGGCGTCGTCGTTGGCGCAGAAGGCTTCCAGCGTGCGGTGGGAGGCGGACACGTTGCTGCGGTCGCTGTCGTCAGAGGAGTTCTCGGCGGGTCTGGCGCGGTTGCGTGAGGCTGCTGCCGCCGAGTCCGGGCCCGTGGTGGACCACCTGGATCTGCTGGTGCTCAAAACTGTCAGGGGTGTCTGAGACGCTGCGCCGGTGTCCTCGCGGTGGTGGGCGGAGCACCACGCCCGGCTGGAGAAAATCGCGGCCGCGTCCTCTCCTGTTCTGAAAGGCTGACCGGCATGGCCTCAGATCCGAAAGCCGACCTGCACCGCTATCTGCGCACGGCCCGCGAGGTCCTGCTGTGGAAGCTGGACGGCCTGTCCGAGTACGACGCGCGGCGCCCGCTCACCCCGACGGGCACGAACCTGCTGGGCCTGGTCAAGCATGTCGCCACCACCGAGCAGGAGTACTTCGGCGCGTGCATGGGCCGCAAGTTCCCCGAGACGCTGCCGTGGCAGGAGCAGATCGAGAGTGGCAGCGACCCGAACGCGGACATGTTCGCGACGGCGGACGAGTCACGCGAGGAGATCCTGTCGCTGTACGCGCGGGTCTCGGAGTTCGCCGACGGTGTGATCTCGGAGCTGCCGCTGGACGCGCCGGGGGTGGTGCCGTGGTGGCCGGAGGAGCGCCGGTACGTGACGTTGCACCTGCTGCTGATCCACATGATCGCCGAGACGAACCGGCACGCCGGGCACGCGGACATCCTGCGCGAGGGCCTGGACGGGCTGGCCGGGTTGCGCGACGGGGTGTCGAACCTGCCGGAGCAGGACTGGGCGGCCTATCGCGAGCGGCTGGAGCAGGTGGCGAAGGAGGCTTCTGGCCGGGCGTGACGCCCGGCCAGAAGCCCCGCTAGCGGCCGGAGAAGAACTTGAGGACGTCGGCCACGTAGAGGTCGGGCACCTCGACGGCCGGGAAGTGGCCGCCGCGGTCGTACTCGGTCCAGTGCTCGGCCTCGTGGGCCGGGTCGAGCAGCGAGCGGATGCCGGTGTCGGCGGCGAAGGTCGCGAAGCCGGTGGGTGCGGCGGCGGCTCCCCAGGTGCCGGGGGCGTTCATGGACTCGTAGATGAACTCGGCCGAGGTGGCGCCGGTGCCGGTGAACCAGTAGATCGACACGGCGGTGAGCAGGGCGTCGCGGTCGACCACCGAGCACCAGGCGTGGAACTTCTCGTAGATCCAGGCGAGCAGGCCGATCGGCGAGTCCACCAGTGAGGCGCCGATGGTCCACGGCTTGGTGGACATCAGCTGGAGGTAGCCGAGGCCGGTGGCGACCAGGTCGTTGAACCGCTCGGCGCGCGCGAGCTCCGTCCCGGACAGGTCCTCGGTCGCGAGCGGGCCGCCGAACGGGTGGGCGCTCGGGCCGTTGATGTGCATGGCGGTGACGGCCGGGGTGAGGCGGCTCATGGCGCCGGCGATGCCCGCGCCGACGTCGCCCGCCTGGATGCCGTAGCGGGTGTAGCCGAGCGAGTCCATGAGGGTCGTGAAGGCGGCGGCGGTGCGGGAGACCTCCCAGGCGCCGGTCACCGGCACGGAGAAGCCGAAGCCCGGGATGGACGGCACGACCACGTGGTGGTCGCGGGAGAGGTCGGCGATCGCGTCGGCGTACTCGGCGAACGTCGAGGGCCAGCCGTGGATCAGCAGCAGCGGCAGGGCGTCGGGGCGGGGGCTGCGGACGTGGACGAAGTGGATCCGCTGGCCGTCGATCTCCGTGACGAACTGCGGGAAGGCGTTGAGGCGGGCCTCGGCGGCGCGCCAGTCGAAGCCGTCGGCCCAGTACTCGGCCAGCGAGCGCAGTTCGTCGACCGGGACGCCGCGGCGCCAGCTCGCGTTGGAGTTCTCGCCGAAACCGGACTGGGCGGGCCACCGGGCGCTGTGCAGGCGTTGGCGCAGGTCGGAGAGGTCGGTCTGGGGGATCTCGACGCGAAATGTGGTCATGCCTGCAAGGCTAGGAACTATTGCGGAAAGGTTCGTTCCTCATTCGCGGGGAGGGTGAAAAACATGTTGGAGACGTCGGCGCGGTTGCTGAAGTTGCTGTCGTTGCTGCAGTCCCCGCGCGACTGGAGCGGGCCGGAGCTGGCCGAGCGGCTCGGCGTGACGACCAGGACCGTGCGCAACGACGTCGACCGGCTGCGCAACCTCGGCTACCCCGTGCACGCCACGCCGGGTGTCGCTGGCGGCTACAAGCTCGGTGCCGGGGCCAGCCTGCCGCCGCTGCTGCTGGACGACGAGGAGGCGGTGGCGATCGCCCTGAGTCTGAGCACGCAGGACTCCGACACCGCGGTCCAGGCGCTCAAGAAGCTCGAGCAGGTGTTGCCCAGCAGGCTCAGGCACCGGCTCAGCACGTTGCAGGAGTACACGGTCGGCACGACCAAGGAGCTCGATCCACAAGTCGCGACGAGCATCGCGAACGCCTGCCGCGCGCGGGAACGGCTGCGGTTCGACTACGTGAAGTTCGACGGCGGGCAGGACCGCCGCGAGGTCGAGCCGTACCGGCTGGTCCACACCAGGGGCCGCTGGTACCTGATCGCGTGGGACATCGGCAGGGACGACTGGCGCACGTTCCGGGCCGACCGCGTCCAGCCGCGCGTCCCGAACGGCCCGCGGTTCACCCCGCGTGAGCTCCCGGACCTGGAGACCTACCTCGAGCAGGGCCTGGCGACGGCGGCGTGGCGGTTCCGGGCGACGGTCACGGTCCACGCGCCGGCGCACGAGGTCGCCGCGAAGGTGCCGGCGGCGCTGGTGGAGGCCGTCGACGACACCCGCAGCAGGATGACGGCCGGGTCGGACACGCCGGAGATGCTGGCGGTGTACCTGGGGATGCTGGGCTGCGACTTCGAGGTCGACGGCCCGCCGGAGCTCGTTCACCACCTGGGAAAGACCGCTGACAGGTTCCGCAAAGCGATCAATACTGCTGAGCATGGGTAAGGAATACGAGCGCATCGAGCCGCGGCTGTGGGAGTTCATCGAGAACCAGAAGGTGTTCTTCGTGGCGAGCGCGCCGTTGTCCGGTGACGGCCACATCAACCTCTCGCCCAAGGGCCGCCAGGGCACGCTGCGCATCCTCGACGACCGCACGGTGGCCTACCTGGACTTCGGTGGCAGCCACGCGGAGACGATCGCGCATCTGCGGGAGAACGGCCGCATCACGTTGATGTGGTGTGCGTTCGAGGGGCCGCCGAACATCGTGCGCATCCACGGCCGTGGCGAGCCCGTGTACCGCGACGACCCGCGCTTCGCGGACCTCGCGCAGGGCTTCGGTGAGGCGGACGGGCCGGCGTTGCGGGCCATCATCATCGTGACGGCCGAGCTGGTCTCCGACACGTGCGGGTTCGCGGTGCCGTTCATGGACTACCGCTCCGAACGCGACCTGCACGCGGACTACTTCGGCCGCAAGACCGACGAGGAGTTCCGCGAGTACACGGCGAAGAAGGGCTACAACCAGGCGAGCCTCGACGGGCTCCCGGCGGTCCCGCTGCCGTTGCCGCCCCGCTGAAAAAATCTTGAGAGGCGATGTAGAGAACGCGGCGGCTGCTCCGTCCCCTGGGCATGACGAAGAACGAGATCACCGAAGTCCTGAACCGCCCGCTGAGCCAGGAGCTGCTGGCCCGCGACCTGACCCGGCTCGCGTACGTCGCCAAGGACGGCACGCCGCGCTCGATCCCGATCGCGTTCGCCTGGAACGGCGAGCAGCTCGTGCTGTGCACCACGCCGAACGCTCCGAAGCTGCACGCGCTGCGGGCGAACCCGGCGGTGGCGCTGACGATCGACACCGAGGTGCACCCGCCGAAGATCCTGCTCATCCGCGGCACCGTCGAGCTGGACCACACCGACGGCATCCCGGAGGAGTACCTGCAGATGAACGGCAGCTACGAGATGACGGCGGAGCAGCGGGTGGAGTGGGAGCGCGAGGTCCGCTCGCTCTACGTCGAAGGCATGGTGCGCATCGTGGTGACGCCGACGTGGGCGAAGCTGATCGACTTCGAGAACACCCTGCCGACGCCGGTGCAGGAGTTGGTGGAGCAGCGGTCAGCTCGACAGGAAGCGGTCTAGCACGCGGACACCGAACTCGAGGCCTTCGACGGGGACGCGTTCGTCGACGCCGTGGGCCATCGACCGGTAGTCGAAGTCGGCGGGCAGCGACAGCGGCGAGAAGCCGTAGCAGTGGATGCCGAGCTGGCTGAACGCCTTGGCGTCGGTGCCGCCACCCAGGCAGTGCGGCACGACGACCGCGGCGGGGTCCTCGTCGCGCAACGCCTCGGCCATCGCGGCGAACCACGTGGTGTCGACGGGTGCCTCGATGGCGGGCTGGTGTTCCAGGAACTCCCGCGTCACGCCCTCGGCCAGCAACGAGTCGATGGTCGCCTCGAGCTCGTCGATCGTGCCGGGCAGGGTGCGGACGTCGAGCTGCGCGGTGGCGGTGCCGGGGATGACGTTGACCTTGTAGCCGGCCTGCAGCATCGTCGGCGTGGTCGAGCAGCGCACGGTGTTCTCGACGAGCTTCGCGGCCGGTCCGAGCCGGGCGATCGTGCCGTCGACGTCGTCCAGGTCGACCTCGACACCCAGCGCCTTGCCCGCGCCCACCAGGAAAGCCTCGACCGTGGGCGTCAACCGCACCGGGTGCTCATACGCGGCGATGCGCGCCAACGACGTGACCAACGCGGTGACGGCGTTCTGGGCGTTCTTGCGCGATCCGTGGCCCGCGCGGCCGACGGCGGTGAGCTTCATGTGCGACGTACCGCGCTCGGCCGTGCCGATCGGGTACAGCCGCACGCCGTCCACGTCGAAGGAGAACCCGCCGGACTCGCTGATCGCCGCCTCGACCCCGGCGAAGTAGGCGGCGTGGTGCTCGACGAGCCAGTGCGCGCCGTACACGCCCTGGTCCTCCTCGTCGGCGACGAACGCCAGCACGACGTCACGCCGCGGCCTGCGCCCCTCGAGATGCCACCGGTTGACCACCGCGAGCGTCATCGCGGCCATGTCCTTCATGTCCACGGCGCCGCGCCCCAGCACGTACCCGTCGCGGATCTCGCCGGCGAACGGGTCGAAGCTCCACTCGGCCGGGTCGGCGGGCACGACGTCCAGGTGCGACTGGACGAGCACGGCGGGCAGCGACGGGTCGGTGCCCGGGATGCGCGCGAGGACGTTGGTGCGGCGCGGCGCGGGTTCGAGCAGCGTGGGCGGCACGCCGTTGTCCTGCAGGATCGCGGCGACGTGCTCGGCGGCGTCGCGTTCGCCCTCGCTGGAGCCGCCACCGCGGTTGGTCGTGTCGAAGCGAATGAGCTGCGCGCACAGCTGCGCCACGTCCAGCGTCATGCCGCCACAGTACGGTCAGCCGTAGATGCCCTCGATCGCACCTGCCGCGACGTGCGTGACGACCTTGAACGCCTTCATCGCCTCGGTCATGGAGACGGCGTCGAACCCGACCCGGCGTGGGCCGATCAGCTCGACGGTGGGCACGACCGCGGCGGCGTCGGCGAGATGGGTGGCGTCGAACTCGACCTCGATCCGACGCGCCGCCACCACACCCTCGGCACGCCCGGCCGACGCCATCGCCTTGGTGGCCGCTTCTGTGATCTGTGAAAAAGCCACGGCGGGTGGCAGGCACACGGCCGCGTATCGCGAGACGCACTCCTTCACCGCCACCAACGCGGCCCCAGGCGCGTAGGAAGAAGCATCGGCGCAGGTCAGGTCGTCGCCGGTCACCAGCAGGACGGGCACTCCGTACTCGGCGGCGAGCGCGGCGTTCAGTCGGCCTTCGGAGGCGTGGACGCCGTCGAGCCACACGCCGGTGATGGAGTTCTCGAGGTAGGTGTGCGCGAGCACGCCTGGTGAGCCCGCGGCCGTGTGATAGCCGAGGAAGACGACTCCGTCCACCGAGGAGTCGATGCCCTGCATCATCGAGAGCGGTTTGTGCCGGCCGGTGAGCAGGCATGCGGAGGTGTGGAGGTCTTCGAGCAGCAGGTTGCGCTGTGCCGAATGAGCCTCGTTGACCAGCACCGATGTGGCGCCGCCGGCGACCAGGCCCTGCACGCAGGCGTTGACGTCTCCGGTGAAGAGCCGCCGCATCCGTTGCCACTGCTCGGTGCCGGGCACGACGTCCCCGGTCCAGGTGACTCCGGTGGCGCCTTCCATGTCCGCCGAGATCATGATCCGCACATCTGAGTAACGTAGCGGTGGGCTGCTGGGGAAGAGGGGTATTTCGTGCGTGTGAAAGCGTGCGCGTTGCTTGCAATAGCAACGACACTGGTGCTGGCGACGCCTCCTGCGACCGCTCAGGGGCCGGTGATCCTGAAGGTCGCGATCGTGCAGCAGATCGACTCGATGAACCCGTTCCTCGCGGTGTTCCAGTCGAGCACCGAGGTCGGCCGGTTGATGTACGACTACCTGACCGCGTACGCGGCGGACGACCAGCGGGTCACCGAGGGCATCGCGAACAGATGGGAACCGTCGGCGGACAAGCTCACGTGGACGTTCACCGTCCCGCAGGGCAAGAAGTGGTCGGACGGGCAGCCGATCACGGCGCAGGACGTCGCGTTCACCTACAACCTGATGTTGACGAACGAGGTCGCGCGCACCGCGAACGGCAGCTTCGTCAGCAACTTCGAGTCGGTCACCGCGACCGACGACAAGACAGTGGTGATCAAGACCAAGGCACCGCAGGTCACGATGCTGGCGCTGGACATCCCGATCGTGCCCAGGCACGTGTGGGAGAAGGTCGCGAGCATCAAGGACTACGCCAACGACCAGATGCCGGTCGTCGGCTCGGGCCCGTTCGTGCTGACCGAGCACGTCGCGGGCCAGTTCATCAAGCTCAAGGCCAACAAGGACTACTGGCGGGGCGCGCCGAAGTACGACGAGCTGCACTTCGTGTACTTCCAGAACTCCGACGCCGCGGTGCAGGCGCTCGCGAAGGGCGAGGTCGACCTGGTCAACCGGATGGCACCGGCCCAGTTCGACTCGCTCGACAAGAAGGACGGGGTCACGCGCAACAAGGCGCAGGGCCGGCGGTTCACCGAGCTGCTGATCAACCCCGGCGCTCAGACGAAGACCGGTGAGCCGATCGGCAACGGCAACCCGGCGCTCAAGGACGTGCGGGTGCGGCGGGCGATCGCGCAGGCCGTCGACCTGGACGCGCTGGTGCAGCGGGTCAGCCTCGGCTACGCGGAGAAGGGCTCCGGGCTGGTGCCGCCGGTGTTCGGCAAGTGGCACTGGGAGCCGGACTCCTCGCAGTTGCGCAAGTTCGACCCGGCGGCCGCGAACGCCGCTCTCGACGCGGCGGGCTTCCCGCGCAAGGCGGACGGCACGCGGTTCGGCCTGCGGCTGGTCGGGCGTGCCGGCCGGGCGTACGACGAGCAGGCGTCGGAGTACCTGAAGCGGTCGATGAGCGACATCGGCATCCCGCTGGACGTGCAGCTGGTGTCGGACAACCAGCTCAACGAGGTGACCACGGCGGCGACCTACGACCTGGCGTTCTCCGGCTGGGCGACGAACGTGGACCCGGACTTCATCCTGGGTCTGCACACGTGCGCACAGCGGCCGGGCGCGGACGGCAAGGGCGGCACCACCGACGCGTACTTCTGCGACGAGACCTACGACCAGCTCTACGCGCGGCAGCTCTCGGAGTTCGACGAGGGCAAGCGGGTGGAGATCGTCAAGCAGATGCAGGCGCGGTTCTACGACCAGGTGCCCGCCGTGGTGCTCGCGTACGAGAACGCGCTGGAGGGTTACCGCTCGGATCACTTCGCGAAGTTCACGACGCAGCCCGCGCAGGGCGGCGTGATCATGGCGCAGAACGGCATGTGGGGGTACTACGGCGCCGAACCGGCATCCCGGACGGCGGGGACGTCGGGCACCTCGTGGGGCGGGCTCGCGGCCTTCGCGGCGGCGGTCTCGGCGATGGTGCTGGCGATCGTGGTCTACACACGCCGGCGCAAGGCCACGGCAGGGGAGCGCGAGTAGGTGCGACTGGCCAGTCGGCTCGGTGGTGCCGCGCTCAGCCTGGTGATGGTGGCGGTGCTGGGCTTCTTCCTGTTCCGGGTGGTGCCCGGCGATCCCGTGGTCTCGATGACGCGCGGGCGGCCGACCACGGCGGCGATGCAGGCCGAACTGCGCACGCAGTTCGGCCTGGACCGTCCGCTGCACGAGCAGTTCTGGAGCTACTTCACGTCGCTGCTGCGCGGTGATCTCGGGACGTCGTTCAC